>CAYHFY010000031.1:0-6359 GCA_964356085.1 uncultured Candidatus Saccharibacteria bacterium | reverse complement strand
GGCGGTGATTTCGTTGAAGTTGTTGTTGATGTACGGATCGATATTCTCGAGCGCCGCCTCGCCGCCGGCCTTCGTCGCGATTTCGTTCCAGAATTGGTTGATGACCGGGTTCATGCTCTTCGCGAGCTTCTGCGCGCGGAACTCACTGTTGGAGAGCACGCGCGCGATGTCCAAAATAGTAGAGCCGCTCGTCGGATCCTCCATCACCAGTAAGGTCGCATTGCGGAAGTACTGTTCGAAGGCGGGACCCATGCTCTCGGGCACGTCGCCGTAGAGCCGCTTAAAGATCATCAGGAGCTCGTTCACGATAAATGTCTTTTGTTCCGGTCGCGCAAAGTCGTATTCGAGGAAGTTGAGGCCGAAGGGGCGCGAGAGGTCGGCCGGGTCGAAGTAGATAACGTCCTTGTAGCGCTCGGGCGGCACGGCGGCGAGGATGTCGAGGATGTCGGATCCGTGCGGGTCGATAAAACAGCACCCCTCGCCTCTCTCGATATCCTGGATAATCATCGACTTCATCAGGCCAGTCTTACCGGTACCCGTCTGGCCGATGACGTAGAGGTGGCGCAGGCGGTCTTCGGGGTCGAGGTAGATGCGTGTCTCCTGTCCGCGATAGTTATTAATACCGAGGAGTGCACCCGCGCTTCCATCTTGCGGGAGCCCGAGCGGAGCGGGCGCGTGGGTAAAGCGCGCCTGCTTCAGGTGCGGCGAGGAGGCGATACCGGAGGGCGGGAAGTGATAGAGGGTCGTGAGCTCGCGAAGCGAGAGCGGGAGCGCCGACTCGTCTGGTAGGCGGAAGGAGAAGTCGTCGAGCGCGCGGAATGTCTCCCTGCCGGCGGACAGGCGCGTGAACTCGAGACGATTCCCTTGCGTGTTCGCGAACTGGTTAAACGCGGCGTCGAGCTCGCCGAGCACCTGATCGGCCATACGCTCGTTTGAAGACGACACGACGAGCCGTATCGTCGCGCCGACGATCGGCGCCGCAATCTTCTTCTCCACCTGCTCGATGTACGTCTTGTTGGCTTCCACCTGGCGCGTCTCGGCTTCCTTCGCCTTCTGTTCATCCTTCGGCTTGCTTGAAAAGAGCGTCTTGCCGAAGTCGCGCGCGAGCTCGCCGAGGACCGTTTCCGGCGTACTGAACGCCGTGGCGCGTTTCTCGCCCTTGCGCAGGGCCTGGAGGATCTTCTGATAATGCTTCACGTGGCGCTCGCCCCTCGGAGAGATGATGATCTGGAGCGCGGCGCCTTCTCCCGCGTGCTCGATCTTTGAAAACGCATTGGTGATCGCGTTGATAGGATCATAATCAAAGTCGGTGTAATCCTTCAGCGGGAGCGCGGGATTCTCGGCGAGGCGCGCGACGGCGGCGAAGGTCGCGCCGCCGGGAGCGAATATGTTGTAGTCGTAGGGCTGGGGCGCCAGATGCGCATCGGGGAATATTGCGAGAAGCTGTTTCTCGAAGAGATTGCGCTTCCCGTTTGGCACTGCCGCATAAAACTGGAGCTCGGGAAAGTCGGCGGGCACCGCGAGCTCGAGCGCGTAGTAGCCGGGCTCGCCCTCTGCCGCATCAGAGACCGAGAGAAGTCCCGCGTAGAACTGTTCCATGCCGGAGATGAGCTCCTTGAGCGTCTTCGCGCGCGCGTTCGGCTCTTCGCCCTTAGGCCCCGGAAGGGCGATCTCGTAGAGCGTCATATTGAGCGCGCGGAAACGCGGCGCCTTCTCGTCGAGCCCTCGAGCCGGAAGTCCCGCCGCGACATACCGGACGAGATAGCGATGGAAGTCGTCCGCGACGTGCGGATCGCGGAGCTTCTCCAAGACCGTGAGCGCGTTCTTTATCCCCTTCTCCTCCATCGTCCGGCGCAGGCTGTCGATAACTCCCGCCCCTTCGCCGAGCTTGAGCTCGGCGAGGATGTCTGCCGCGACGTCTCCGGCCGCAGACTCCTCGATGCGATACGCGGGAGCGAGCACCTCGGCGGGAGCCTGTTCGTGCGCGCGGATAGTTTCCGACACGATATGCGCGCGCTCGCGCTCGGCGCCGCGCAACGCGAGCTCCGCCTCTTTATGCGCGACCTGCTCGCGCAGGTACGCGAGCTCCTCTTCGGGCGTGGACAACTTCGGCGCTACTTCCATTCTCTCTAGTATACTGCATTCGAATGCTGGACTTCATACTCGCCTGTGCGCAATTCGACCCCGTCGCCATGATAAAGGCCGGCGGTTATCTCGGTATCGCTATTCTCGTCTTCGCCGAGAGCGGCCTCCTTATCGGTATCTTCTTCCCCGGCGATTCCCTCCTCTTCGCGGCGGGACTGCTCTCCGCCGGAGGTTTTCTCTCCTTCGGGCCGCTTGTCATCATCGTCGTCATCGCGGCGATACTCGGAGACTCGGTGGGCTACTGGTTCGGCGCGAACGTCGGCCCCGCGCTCTTCAAGCGTAAGGACTCGCTCTTCTTCAAACAGGAATACCTGAAACGCACCGAACGCTTCTATCAGCAGTACGGCGGCCGCGCGGTCGCGCTCGCGCGCTTCGTGCCTATCGTGCGCACGCTCGCGCCGATTCTCGCCGGCGTCGGCTCGATGACTTACAAGAGATTCCTTTCCTACAACATCTTCGGCGGGTGTCTCTGGGGCGCGGGGATGCTCTCGCTCGGCTACTTCCTCGGCTCGCTCATCCCCGACAGCGAGCGATACATCCTCCCGATCTCGGCGGTCATCATCGTCGTCTCCTTCCTTCCTATTCTTATCAACATCTTTCGCGGCGAACGCGCGATCTAGTAACCGATTCCGTTCAAGGTCGTCGTGTAGGTGTCGATAAATTGCGGGATGGCGAAGGCGAGGCCGATAATCGGGAGTACGACAAGAGCGGCGGTAACAACGCCCGTCCAGAAGAGATATGCGCGCACCGTCTCGGCGGCGCGATACGCCCTTTCCGCCTTCGCCTCTATCGCGTCGAGCTTAGCCAGGAGTTCCGAGTCGATCATATGCGTCCAGTATAGCAGGCCGAGACCGTCGCTCGCTCAAGCACGGTGCCACAGATGAAAGACCCAATTCACGACGGAGAGCGCGAGCGCGAAGAGGAATGCCGACCAGAAACTGGCGACCGAAAACTCGGACACGAGATACGACGCGAGAAGGACAAGGAGCGCGTTGATGACAAGAGAGAAGAGACCGAGCGTGAGGGCGGTTATCGGGAGCGTGAGTAGGAGGAGAATGGGGCGGATAAAGAGATTAAGCGCGCCGAGAACGACCGCCGCGATGAGCGCGCCGACAGGAGTTACCGAAACGCCGGGGACGAGGTACGCCGCGATGAGTATCGCGAGCGCCGAGACAAGCCAATGGAAAAATAATTTCATAGGGAGAATGTTGTATTTATTATTCGAGCAGGAGCAGGAGCGCCATTACTCCGATGCCGGCGAGCATCCAGACGAGCTGGAGAACAGACTGCCGCAGACGCGACTCCTTCTGCAATTCAGGAATAAGGTCGGACATCGCGACATAGATGAAGCCCGCCGCTCCGAGACCGAGCAGGAGGGCGGGAGTTTCGACAAAGCTCTGTGCGAAGAAGAGTACCGAGAGCGCGCCGACGACGGCCGTCAGCGCAGAGAAGAAGTTGTAGGCCAGCGCTTTCTTCCGGCTCCAGCCGCCATGCACCAATATAGCGAACTGCCCTATCTCCTGGGGTATCTCGTGGAAGATGACCGCAATCGTGGTGGCGATGCCTATCGGGATACCGGCCAGGAAGCTTGCCGCGATGGCGACGCCGTCGAGGAAGTTGTGCAGGGCGTCGCCGACGATGGTGAGATACACCACCGCATGTATCTCCTCCTTGTGCGGGCCGTGCGAGTGATGCCAGAAGAATATCCGCTCGAGCGCGAAGAAGAGCACGATACCCGCGAGGACATAACCGCCGTTTCGCAGAGCCTCCTCCCCTCCCATTATTTCCGGAAGAAGGTGGATGAAAGCGTCGCCGAGGAGCGCGCCAGCGGAGAAGCTCACGAGGTAGAAGAGGATGCGCTCCAGGCGCTCCTGCTTGACGCTTAGGCTCACAATGCCTATCAGAGAGATGAGACTGACCGCGACAACGCTCGAGAGCGTATAGAGCCAGACTTGAATCATAGGCGAAACGCGCGCATTACTTCAACGCCGCGTTTATCGCCTCCTGGAATGCCGGATACGGATACGCGCCTTGGATGATCTGCGTGTTGATGACAAACGACGGAGTGGCGTTGATGCCGATCTTCTGCCCTTCTGCGCGGTCGGCGTCTGCCGCGGCCTTATAACTGTCCTTATTCGCCTTCACGTCGGCGGCGACCTTTGTCGCGTCGATGCCGGAGATCGTCGCGGTAAGCGTATCGATGGAAGCGGCGTCGCCGAAGCCCTGATCGCCTTCTTCGTCCTGTGCATCGTACATCGCGGTGCGCCAGGCGAAGTACTGTTCCGGATAGAGCTTCCAGACCGCGCGGCTATAGAGCGCCGCATCGAGGGAGTCGTTGCCGAGGAATACGAAGTCCATGAACACGACCTTCACCTTCCCTGCATTAACGTAATCCGCGATGATGCTCGGCAGGGTCTCGACTTCGAACTTCTTGCAGAACGGGCACTGATAGTCGCTCCAGACGGCGATAGTAACAGGCGCTGACGCGGCGCCGATGAAGGGATCGCCGTTTATGTCTATGTCTTTAATATTCGCTGTCGGTGCCGTTCCCGGCCCCGCCTGCGGTGGACGCGAGCCGTTCCAGACGACCGCACCCGCTATTAAGAGCCCCGCTATGACGACTGCGGCCGGTAAGAAAAACTTGTTCCCTGTTTCATTGGTGTCCATATGAGAGCGATTATAGCACGGCATTTTTAAGGTCAATAAAATCCTTGTCGCCAAGTGGTTCATTATAAAGTTCATTTACGAGCCAGAGCCCACTCTCACGGATCTTCTCCTTCGGGGAGAAATTACCGAGCCAATGAACGCTAGGACCGCAGTCTGGACAGAGCGATACCGTCGAGATGATTCGCGATTCCAAACGGAGCCGTTCTTCTTTCCCGTCAATGCGAATGACCGCGAAACTGAAAGCCGTCTGGATGTGCCTGGAGACCTCGTTTTCAATCTTTTTTTGTTTCGCAAAGTTTATGCGCGCGCCATGTAGCTCCCGGGCCGCGCGCGTCGTTAAATCAATCTCCCAATCGTTAAGGAACGGATCGGCCTCCCTCGCAAGCAGTGCGCGGCCGATGTTCTTGCGAAATATGCTTCGGTCTTTATTCGGCGTAAGAAAATGTTGTTTGAGCCGTGAAGGGAGCTGTCCGTCCCCCGTGTGCGTCCCGATGCGCACGATGCGGCCGCCGCCGTGCGCTCGTTCACCTTCCTCAAAAAGAATATAAATCCCATTTTTCGGGATACTCGCCGCCTCAAACGGGAATCGAAACACTGGTAACGTGTGCACCCACTCATGAAGCGATTGACAGCTTGTCATACGAGGGCGCGTTTTAGGAACTGCAGTTGCCGCCCGAGACCGAGTCCCTTAAGCGGAATCCGCACATGCATCAGAGACGGCGCGAGATGCCGACGATAGTGCTCTCCGGCGAGCAGGGTAAACTCGTCCTGTTCAAGATCCGCCGTAGCACTTAGTTGGCGGAGGACTTCCTTCGCCCATATTCGTATGTCAGAGTCCTTTTTCGTATTCAGTGTCTCGTTATACGGAGCAAGTATTTTATCGAGCGGTACGAGTCCGTACTTTGCAGAAAGAATAAAAATGGCGTCTGATTTGAGAGATTCTGCATAGGCGAGATTGAGTTTGAAAAGCGGGCTGATATAGAGGTCGCGCGCCTTCACCGGTACATTTCGCTTCATACTCGCGCACGATATGAGTGCAATTCGACGCATGCGACGTAGTATAGTTCTTACATGGAAAGCTACAACAAGCTAGTACGAGACCGAGTGCCCGAAATACTAGACGCGAAAAATGTGGCGTACGAAAAGAGAATTGCCTCGCCCGAGGAATACAAGCAGGAACTGATAAAAAAACTTGCTGAGGAGGTTTCCGAGTTTAGTGAAGCAGGCGACCCAGAAGAACTGACTGACGTCTTGGAGGTTATTGAAGCACTTAGGAAACTGCCGGAATATGCGGACGTGGAAGAATTGCGTTTGAAGAAACGTGCCGAACGCGGAGGATTCGATGCAAAAATAATTCTTAAGGGAGAACAATAGTAATTTTCATTCCTGACTGAACGGCCGCGCTCCCGCGCGGCCGGTTTTTGTCTATTTGAGAAATGTTCGTTATCTCTTACGACCGTTGGAGTTAACGAACAATCGATTTTCGTGACTATTGATACTGGATGTAGATAGGCGCGGGGATGAGCTCGAGGACTTCGGCGGGCGAA
>CAYHFY010000030.1:3728-6439 GCA_964356085.1 uncultured Candidatus Saccharibacteria bacterium | reverse complement strand
AGCCGTTGCCGTACGGGATGGCGCCCGACTGGATGGCGGCCCAGCCGGTGCCGCCGTTTGAAACGGGGAGGACGCCGGTCACATCGCTTGCGAGATTGATGAGAGCGGTCGCAACGGCGCCGGCCGTCGCCTTCAGGAAGCCGGTTACGTTCGAGAAGGTGAACGAGTTTGATGCGACAAGATTCGTAGTCGAAGCAGTACCGCTGACAGCGAGAGCACCGCTAAAGGTCGAGGTCGCCGTTGTGGAGGTCGCGCTGAAAGCCGGAGCCGTCGTCGTGCCGTACGAGGTAATGCCATTTCGGAAGAGTGCATTGCCGATGACTTCGAGGATATTGCCTGTTGTGGATGTCGCAGAGCCGCCGAGAATGACGACATAGCTCGGCGTACTCGGATAGATAGCTAGATCATCGGTCGTTGAAGCGAAGATACCGCTACCGCCGGAGCCGGTGAGATCGGCACCCCAGGCGGGAAGACCGCCGGAGACTTTCAATACCTGACCGCTACCGCCGATACCAAGCTTTGCGAGAGTGTTGGAAGAGATTGCATAGAGAATATCGCCTGCCGTGTAGCCGGTCTGATTCGTTCCGCCCTTTGCCTCCGTCAAGAGACCGGAGATGGTCGAGAGCGTCGAGGTGGCCGTCCAGGCGGGTATGCCGTTTACGAGCGCGAGGACGTTCCCTGCCGTGCCGGCCGAGGTGGTGGCGAGAGCCGAGGAGCCGTTGCCGTACGGGATGGCGCCCGACTGGATGGCGGCCCAGCCGGTGCCGCCGTTTGAAACGGGGAGGACGCCGGTCACATCGCTTGCGAGATTGATGAGAGCGGTCGCGACGGCGCCGGCCGTCGCTTTCAAGAAGCCGGAGAGTGAACCGACCGAAAGGTTTGAGGTATACAGATTCGTCGAACTCGCAGTCGTCGAGAAGAAAGAAGTGGTAGTCGCCTCCGTCGCGGTTACTCCTCCGTCTGCGCCAACGGAGAAAAGATTGGTGCCGGCGCTATTTTTAATTTGGAATAAATTTGCGACTTGGCTAAGCGCGCCGACGATGCTAAGCGGGATCGAGTTACTGCTGGTTGCGGCAATGGTCACGAACGAATTCGTCGCGGCCGTCGTCGTGCCGAAAAGCGACGGGGTCGTCGTACCGACGATCGCGCCGGCGACTCGCGCAAACGCCGCAGAGGTCAGTTGTTGGCGCGGCGAGAGTGTTTCGAATGTGCTGTTATCGGAAGATACCTCGATCTGCAAATACAGATTCGCGTAATTTGAAAAATCGAGATTGAGCGTATCGGGATATCCGTTGGCAGTATCGCCGACGTTGACAGTAAACACTCCTTGTCGCACGGTGGAGCCGACAGAAGTCGGGGCGCTCGTCGGCCAGACGCGGGTCCCGCTTCCGACGGTCGCATTGTTCCAGATTGAAAATTTAAAATAATACGTCGTACCGCTGCCGCCAAGAAGATTCCCTCCGCTGTCGGCGAGCCTACCCTGATAGGTGAAGATTTCTGCCGGAAGCTGTGCGGCAAAGACCGACCCGAACGAAAGGGAAAGGGAGAAAACGACGACAAGAAAGAGACAGAAAACTTGTATGGAGAGCGAAATAATCTTGTTCATCTTTCGATCTTTATCATAACGCCGATAGCCCGAAATAACCTGGAAATAAAAGGATTTTATGTGGATAAGGTGCTTCCGATTTCATCAAAAGATTTTGAGCAGAAATAAAAATTTCTGACTATTTTCAGACATAGAGCTCGAATGCCGACGAAGTTGGTACGTGTAAGCGAGGCAAAGAAAATATCTCGGATTGGCGAGAACTCGCCAAATAACCCAGTAAATAAAATATATCTCGTCTCGTCGAGATACGAGGAATCGATACCGTTGGAACGAAAAACGGCCTTCGCTTTACGCTTAGGCCGTTTGTCTGAAATAGCCGCTTTCGATTAGATTTTACATGTCAGCAAGCAGACTGCGAGATCGACTATCTTCCCCACACGGATGTCTACCTTCTCGAAATCCTCGTATGTAATAGTCATGGCTAGGAAATTATTTCTTGTAATAATTCTGGAAACTCCTCGGTTCCCATATCGTTCAACACATAATGGCCGTGCCCTGGGAGGTTGATTATCTTGCCGCCGAGTACGTCATGAATGATCTGTAAACTTTTCTTACCATCGGATTCTTCGTCGTCTGCAGTGAAATAGATAATCTCTCCGACACGATCCCTGATAGTGGGGTCGATTGGATGCTCATAGAACAATCTCCGTCCCTCGTCATCTTTATCAGCAATCGCCCAAGGGGCGACAAGAATTAGTTTAGCGACTTTTTGTTTTGAATCTCCCAGCCAACGAAGAAGGAACGTGGTACCGCAACTATGGCCGATGAGTATCGTATGTTCATCGACATCCTGTTTCTCGAACTCCGTCTTAAATTTTTCATATGACGGCTCCCATGGATCCGGCATGATCGGCGTTTCGGTAGGAATGCTTCTCGTGATCAATTCCCGTTTGATCCAGGGGATCCAATGCTTGTCGTATGTCCGTGTTTCTGGATTGATTGCCTTCTCCGCACTAGAAGGACAGCCGTGGATTATTATGCAGTTTTTGCTCATATTCGCGTTGCTAAGTATAACTCGCGGCGAGTATTCTCGCCTGATACCCCGCCCTTCTTATCTCGGTATCTCTTCCAGCTCTTTCTCTATTGCCTGCTCGGACTGATCGAG
>CAYHFY010000030.1:1468-3628 GCA_964356085.1 uncultured Candidatus Saccharibacteria bacterium | reverse complement strand
CTTATCTCGGTATCTCTTCCAGCTCTTTCTCTATTGCCTGCTCGGACTGATCGAGCAACTTCTTAAAACGGCTGATGAGCCTCTCTTCTTCTCGGGTGAGGGAGCGGCGCGACTTCGCTTGTTCGAGAGCGAGTATCTCTTCGGTGATGGCATCCTTCAAATTGTCGAACTCTTTATGGACGCGGGTATGCGTCGTACCGAGCCGCCGGTTAAGGTTGCGGCGATAGGCGGAGAAGTGGACTCGGATGTACCACGCCGCGAAGAACAGCGTACCGAGTATCGCGAGAGCGATAAGGATGAGCGTCAGATAATTTATCGCCACCCAGCCGAACGTAAAGAAAGAAACTTTTGCCGATTCTTTCATGGCGATCGAGAACGATCCTTCCGTACTCGCCGCATTGCCGGCCTTATCGTGTGCGCGGATAAAAAGCGCGTGAGTGCCGGAGTCTCCGGCTATTGCATACGGACGACTCCCCTCTTCAGCGCCGAGCACGGACTCCTTGCCGTCGATAATCACTTGATACCGATCGATACCCGAAAGTTCATCAGTCGCCGCGAATTGTACGGGGATGGTGTCGCCGAATTTCGCCGTGGTCGTTCCGTTTAAAAAGATTATCGGGAACGGGAGCGGAGGCGTCTGGTCTATTTGCACCCGGAACGTGCTCACCGGCCCCCAACCTCCCGTTCCCTTCTCCTGAACATGGAAATACCAGATGCCCTCCTCGAGATCCAATTCTTTGTGCGATATCGGATCGTTGTAGAGAACGGTCGGGATGCCGTCCGCATCTTTGTCGTAACCGAGACGGACTGCGGTAACGTCTTGAGCATTCGTCCAATCAAAAACCGCGTGAGAAAGCGCGTACCACTTCGTCTCGTCCGGATGCGACGACGACGTGATGCGCGCGAGAAGGCTCGCCGTCTGCGACGGCGCGGAGGGAGAGGCTTGAGGCGGCGGCGTCTGCGCGGCAGTAACGGTTATCGTTGCTGATCGAGTCGCCGTTAGGATGTCCGTTCCGTTGCCGTCATTTGCGAGCACCTCGGACGCAGAAGTAAGCGCGATTTCGGCGACGCCCTGCTTCTTCGCGCGAAATTGGATCGAGAGTATCTGGCCTCTGCCCCCGATATATCCCGGATTCGGCGCAATGCCGGCAAAAGAGATAGAGCCGTTGGCATTTGAAAACGAAGGTTCCTGCACCCACAGCGACAATACGGAGTTTGTCTTGGAAATCGAGACGACCTGCAGGATGTCCTGCGGGAACGATATCGTGCCCGAAACGGCGTTCATCGCCTGATCTGGACTCGAAACGAGTACCGTCTCGGTGACACTCTCGCCGACAGTAGCCGTCGCGCTCGCCGGAGAGAAACTAAGTATCGCCGCGTGCGTTAAGGAAGGACATAGGAAAAGAACGACCGCAAGGACGCTTACGCGGATTCGAAGGAGCGAGGTCATAGGTTCTTTCCGAATCGCCTCCCCCATTTCTTCTGTGAGAGAAAGACGACTGTCAAAAGTATAGCTAGAAATGCCAGCTTTTCATATCCTGTAAAGAGGCGGCTCGGTGGAAAAACCGTCAACCGCTCGTTGCCGGCGCGGTCAACCGCCTTGATATGCACGGCGCTCACAAGACGCTGATCGGAAAGCGCATACGGACCCTCCGATACGATCTCCCAAGAAGGCGGGAGAAGGCGGAGAAGGAACGATGGCAGACGGGTCTCGGCGATCGCGTAGTGATCTATCCCCGACAGCTTATCGACGGCGGTGAAGACGATGTATCTGCGGCCGCCAAATAGCTCGGGATCATCGCCGAGATACACGAAGAAGGGTTCGGGAGCCGCTTGGTCGTCCGGCTCGGCGTATCCGCCGCGAGACTGCTTCTCTAGAGAGAGCGTGAGCGCGTGAGCGCGTACCGGCTCTTCGCCGCCCGCTCCATCGTTACGCAACACCTCAACATCGCCGAGGAAGACGCTTGCAGAGCCGGCCGCCTTCGCTCTGAACAGTACGGAAAAAAGCATCCCTCTGTTTCCGGAAAATCCTCCGGGGGTAATGCCTGAAAACGGGATCGAGGTGCCGCCTTCCGGCACCGCGGGACGGGCGATCCATATGCTGATGACAGAATTCCCATCGCTCGTAGCGATCGGCTCGAGCATAGCCGCATCATAAGA
>CAYHFY010000030.1:0-1368 GCA_964356085.1 uncultured Candidatus Saccharibacteria bacterium | reverse complement strand
TTCACCTTGCCGTCATGATTTAAGTCCGCTTTTGCGCCGCTCGCCGAGAGCGGCCGCTGATACCAGTACGCCATGACAGAGAAATCGACGAGATTTGTTTTACAGTCGCTATTAAGATCTCCCGCCGCGGAACACTTCTTCACGGTCGCGGCGAAGACGTTTTTCGTGCCGACCTTAAACGCCGCAGGGGAGCTGAACCCGCTCACGAGCTGATTGTTGATCGCGGCTTTCGATCGGGCGGAATGAGAACCGTATTCGAGTATCGAGGAGTCGAAGTTGTATAGGTAGATGCCGCTATCGTCGGAGACCGTCTTGCTGAAAAACTGTTCTTCTGAATTTACTTCGATCACGACCTCGGCCTGCGGCGCCACCTGGCCGAAGATGGCTATCGTGTCTCCCCTGCTCACCTCTGACTTGTCGACGGCGATAGTGGGAGCGATGAAGATACCGCTCACGTTCGTCGTTACTCCTGCGGTAACGCTCGCCAAGAAGGTCAGAAGTGCCGAACGGTATCCGTTTTTATCTTCGCTGTACATCGAAAACACGTAATTCCCCGCAGAAAGATTCGAGAGCGTGATCATAAAGCTCGCGTCCGTCCCCGCGACGGTCGTCGCGGCGACTTGCGCGTCCTTCAGGAGCGTAACAGAGCTCTTAGGGTACGCCTTGCCGAAGAACAAGACCGACCCGGTGGAGCTCGGCAGGGCCGCTCCGCCTCCGCCGCCACCTCCTCCACCTCCGCCGCCCCCGCCTGAAGACGCGGGAGTGGTGGCTGGAGCGGCGGGAGCGGCAGAGGCTTGTGAGGAGGTAGCGATGACGATACTGAAGGGATCAACCGCGCGGACGACGAAGTAATACGTCGTGCCGTTCGTAAGGCTCGAAACCGTATGAGAGAGGACGTTGCCGACCGACGAGAAGGAGTACGGGCCGCCGGAGACGGCCGATTGTCCGACGGAATAGCCCGAGACGGAATAGCCGAGGACGCCGGTAGCGGCCGTCCAGGAGAGGCTCACCGAGGCATTACCGGCAGTCGCGCTCACAACCGGCGTCGAGACAAACGGATATGCGGCAAATCCGGGAACGAGATCGAAGGAGAGCGAGTCAGAAAGGTCGTGGGCGAACTCTGCGATGACGCCGGTGAGAGAAAAGTTGGTCGAGCTCGCGTACCCGCCGCCGGCCGTAACGACCGGCGCGAGCACCTGATAGCTCGTCGAGGTAAGATCGGCGGCGCGCGCGGAGTGCGGGGCGGGAAGGATAACTCCCGCCAATATCAAAAAAGATCCTACGCCGAGAACGATTCTTTTCATAGGACGAATACCTATATCGTAGCACGGCGCTTATGTGCGGTGAGATACTCACCTTTGCGCGAAC
>CAYHFY010000029.1:0-6446 GCA_964356085.1 uncultured Candidatus Saccharibacteria bacterium | reverse complement strand
CACCATAGTGAACACGTCGGAGTGAGAGGTATACTATCCATATGGCAGTTCAAAAAACAGTATATTTTGTCCGTCATGGACAGAGTGAAGGCAATGTCGGCACCACCTATCAACCGATCCATTCTCCGCTAACGAAAAAGGGGGAGCGACAGGCGATGTTTCTTGCGAAGCGTGCCTGCCATCTGCCGTTTGAGACGATCATTAGTAGTCCCCAAGCACGCGCAATGGATACGGCGAGTGTCATTGCAGATTCGACCAATAAGCCAATCGAGTTCTCGGACCTTTTTCTTGAACGAAGAAAGCCCAGCGCCCTGAATGGCAAGGCGCACGAAGACACGGAAGCAAAAGCGATCAATGATGATTGGGAAAAAAGTTTATATACTTCCGGTTATCGTGCACAAGACGGCGAGAACTTTGACGACCTCGCAATGCGTGCTAAGCAGGCACTTCAGTATTTAGCAGATCGTCCCGAGACTTCGCTTCTTGTGGTTACACACGGTTTCTTTTTAAGGACGATCGTCGCCCTTGTTCTTCTTGGCGATAAGCTTGACGGAGACTCTTTCAAGCACTTCCAGTGGCGCATAAGGACAGAAAACACTGGTCTCACGATGCTCGGCTTTGACAGTGAGTTATCTGATCCCTCTTGGCGCCTATTAGTGTGGAACGATCACGCGCACTTAGCGGAGGCCTAGGATATGTCGATAGAAACCAAAAGCGCATACGATGAATTGCCGACCGAGCATGAGCTCGTGGCACGCTACCAGCCGCAATTTCTCGCGAGAGGCGGCGACCATCTCGTGTACGAGGCTTCAGGACATCCAGACGTCGTAATAAAAGCATCGACGTATAAGATCAAGGACATACTTATCGATAATGACGCTCGAGGACTGCCGCTTGATGGCGTGTCAGATGATATGCGCGCCAGCTTAGAAAAAGAGGTTGCAGAGAAGAACGCCCAGATACGGGAGTATAGAAAATACTTCGGGGCAAAACACACGCTCGCCGAGCATAGATACCTTATGCAGGTGCCAGTAAGTGCAGAGGTACTTCAAGAAATATTCAAAAATGATTGGAAGGGACGCGCAGTACCTCCGGGCGCCGCATCTGTACGCGATGTGTGGTCTGCCGTGGCGGTGCAGAAGAAAGCTCCACAGATTGAAGACACTAATCACGTTGGTCTGTATTTCGGAGGATTTCTCGAAGACCGCCGGCAAGCCTCTAGTCCGGGCGAGTATGAATACTTCAGCGAGATTTTTGAACACGGGGGTGCGATACAGCCAGAAGATCTGGAAGAGTTCTTTCGTCTGCAGGACAACCCCGACACTCACGCCCTTCGAGACCTCGTCTTGAGGGCGGAACAGGATCCAGAACTAAAAAAGACCACGATTGACTTCCTGTTGGCAGCGATTCATTTCGCAAACGAAACAGGTAACATCCTAGCGCTTGCGGGAACAGACAATGTCATTCTTTACCAAGAAAACGGTGAGTGGAACTACCTGCTCGTTGATGCCATTCCTCTTCAGAATGAGCCCATACTTACTGCCGCACGAGTCGCTCGTGAGCGTTCCGAAAATAATGAGCCACTGAATCAAAAGGAAGGGGGCTACATTATGCGCGCCCGTAACTTCATCAGAACCATAAACGGACTGGCCGCGGCGCTTGAGGTGGAACAGCGGGTCAGATTTTGAAATAAGACCCTGTCGATTGCTTAGCGTGCGCCCGGGTAGGGCTTCGGGGTACTATGGCCTGAAATGCCTCCCGCACAGATACCGTGGCACGCGAAGACTGTCCCTGAAGTCCTCGGGGCGCTTCGTTCGCGCGAATCGGGCCTGACGGAGGCAGAGGCCGCCGAGCGTCTCCGAGAATACGGGCCGAACAAGCTCCCCGAAGGGAAGGCGGAGAGTCTCTTCGCCATCTTCGCGCGACAGTTCCAGAGCCCGCTTATCTACATCCTCCTCGCCGCCGCCGCGATCGTCTTCTGGACGGGAGAGACCGTCGACGCTTCGATAATATTTGCGGTGCTCCTTTTCAATGCGATCGTGGGGACTATTCAGGAGGGCAGGGCGCAGGGCGCGCTCCGCGCGCTGAAGACGTTTGCCGAGACGAAGGCGACGGTAGTGCGCGGCGGGAAGGACGTTGTTATTTCCGACGCCGAAGTGGCGACGGGAGACATCGTTTTGCTCCAGGAGGGAGAAAAAGTTCCTGCCGACGCGCGGCTCATCTCCGCGAATACGCTGAAGACGGATGAAGCGAGCCTTACCGGAGAGTCGGGGCCGGTCGCGAAGACCGCCGCCGTATTGCCGGACGGCGCCCTGCCGGCGGCCGATAGGAGAAACACGGTGTTCAAGGGCACGAATGTGCTAAGCGGGAGCGGCGCCGCAGTCGTCGTCGCGACGGGGCTCGCGACCGAGATCGGCACGATCGCGAAGGGCATCGCCGCCGCTGATACCGAGGTGCCGCTTCGGGCGAATATCCGGGCGCTCTCCCGCGCCATCATCATCGTCGTGTCGGGCATCAGCGCGGCGCTTATCGCTATCGGTATGCTCTCCGGCGAATCGCTCCGCGCGATGTTCACGACTGCAGTCGCGCTCTCGGTCTCTATCATCCCCGAGGGCCTTCCTATCGTGATGACGCTCGTGCTCGCGACCGGCGTCCGGAGGATGTCGAAGCGTCATGTGCTGGTGAAGCGCCTACAGGCGGTCGAGGCGCTCGGCCAGACGAAGGTCGTCGCGGTAGACAAGACGGGGACGCTCACGAGAAACGAGATGCTGATCCGGCGCGTCTACGCCGGAGGCAAACGTTTCGAGATCACCGGCGCAGGGTACGAGCCGAAAGGGGAGGCGATCCTCGACGGCGAGACGATCGACCCGCTCACGCATCCGGAACTCCTGATGAGCGCCCGAATCGCGGCATACGCCGCCGCCGCGCGCCTCTCCTTTCTGGAAGAGACCGGCGAATGGAAAATCGCGGGCGACCCGACCGAGGCCGCTCTGCTGGTCTTCGCGGAGAAGATAGGATTCAGCCGCGACGCGATGGAGCGCGAATCGCCGAAGACCTTTGAGCTACCGTTCGATTATCGGCGGAAGTACCGTGCGACGATCCGCGCGGTCGACGGGAAAAATTTCCTCTCCGTTGTCGGTGCGCCGGAGGAGGTGCTCGGGCTCTGTGCGACGCGCTGGCGCGCTGGCGGCGTCGAGCCGCTCGGTGACGCGGGGAAGAAAGAGCTCGAGGAGGTGTTCCACGAGCTCGCGCGCGGCGGGTCGCGGGTTGTCGCCTTTGCCGCTCTTCCAGACGCCGAGGGGAGCGTCGATCCGGACGCGCCGCCGCCGCTTTCATTCATCGGCTTCTTCGGGATGAGCGACGCGCTCCGCGGCGAGGTGAAAGAGGCGGTGGAGAGGGTCCGCGCGGCGGGGATGCGCGTCGTGATGATTACCGGCGACCACCGCCTCACCGCGGAGGCGATCGCGCGCGAGGCCGGCATCTCTCGCGAGGGCGACAGCGTCATCACCGGAGGAGAGATCGACGCACTCTCCGAGAGCGAGCTCGCGGAGAAGCTCGCTCGCGCGACCGTCTTCGCGCGCGTAACGCCCGAGCACAAGCTCCGTATCGTGGAGGCGTATCGCGCGCGGGGTGAGATTGTGGCGATGACCGGCGACGGCGTAAACGACGCTCCCTCTCTCGCCGCCGCCGACCTCGGCGTCGCGATGGGGAAGATAGGGACAGAAGTGGCGAAGGAGGCGGCCGACATCGTGCTTCTCGACGACGACTTCTCGAGCATCGTCTCGGCGGCTGAAGAGGGCAGAGGCATCTACAAGACGATTAAGAAAGTCATCCTCTACCTTTTCTCCACGAGTATCGGGGAGGTATTTGTTATTATCGGGGCGCTCCTTCTCGGCTATCCTCTCCCGCTTCTCGCCGCCCAGATTATCTGGCTCAACTTCGTTACCGACGGATTCCTTGATATCGCGCTCGCGATGGAGCCGAAGGAGGAGGGGCTCCTGCGAGGCTCCTTCGAGCGGCCTAAGAAGTGGATCGTGGACGGGCTTATGGCAAAGCGGATGTTCCTGATGGCGCTCCCGATGGCCGTCGGGACGCTCTATCTCTTTAGCGGATATATCGGGGCCGACAGCACTAAGGCGTGGACGATCTCCCTCACGACGCTCGCGGTCTTCCAGTGGTTTAATGCCTGGAACTGCCGATCCGAGAGCGCATCCATTTTCCAGACGAATCCGTTCTCGAACATCTTCCTCGTCGGCGCGACCGCGCTTGTTGTCGCCCTTCAGCTCCTCGCGGTGTATCACCCCTTTATGCAGGCATTCCTCCATACCGCTCCGCTTACGGCGGCGGAATGGGGTATACTCATCCTCGTCGCCTCGTCCGTCATCGTAGTCGAAGAGGTTCGTAAATTCTTTTATCGGCGGGAGAGACGCACAGTATGAATCATCCCAAAACAGAACTCTATTTTCTGCTAGCGCTCCTCGCGGGCGTTTTCACCCTCGCGTTCCTCATCTTTAAACCTTTTATCTATGCGCTTGTCTTGGCGGCAGTCTTTGCGGTCGTATTCGCTCCGGTACATCGGAAGGCGCTTGCCGTAGTGCGCGGCGGGGCCGCGCCCGCCGCACTCCTCGCCGCACTCGCGGTGTTCGTCGTGGTCGTCGTGCCGCTCTCCCTTCTCGGCGTTCAGATTCTCCAGGAGGCGACACAGCTGTATTCCTCTCTCATCGCGGGTGGCGGCGCGAACGAGCTTTCGAGGAATGTAAGCGGTATCCTACAGTCTCTCGCCGAACTCTCTCCCGTGCCGGTAGAATCTCCCGCCGAGGTGGGCCGGTATCTGCAGGAGGGGCTCGGGTGGCTGCTCCAGCACCTCGGCTCGATCTTTGCGAGCTTCGCGGGCGTGCTGATGAGCGTATTCATATTCCTCATCGCCCTGTACTACTTCTTTAAGGACGGAGAGAAGCTGAAGATCGCCGCTATCGCGCTTAGCCCCCTGCAGGACAAATATGACGAGACAATCGTCGTTAAGCTCGCGACAGCCGTCAACTCGGTCGTGAGAGGGAGTCTCGCCGTGGCGCTCGTCCAGGGCATACTGACCACGGTAGGTCTCGCGCTCTTCGGCGTTCCTAATCCGGCGCTCTGGGGGAGCGTCGCGGCGGTCGCCGCGCTTATCCCGGGTGTCGGCACCGCGCTCGTGCTCCTCCCCGCAATCTTGTATCTCTATGTAAACGGCGCGGCGCTCTCCTCTCTGGGGCTTCTCCTCTGGGGAATAACGGCCGTCGGGCTTGTCGACAATTTCTTGGGGCCGAAGCTCGCGGAGCGGGGGATGCGGATACATCCGTTTCTTATCCTGCTCTCCATCCTCGGCGGCATCGGCTTCTTCGGGCCGCTCGGGTTTCTGCTCGGGCCGCTCGTCTTAAGCCTGCTCTTCGTCCTCCTCGAGATATACGCGGCTATCAATAGAGAGCACAAGGCGCGATAAATAAAAATATGAAAACCCGAAGCGCAAGCGCTTCGGGTTTCGGTGCACTCTCTTGGGCTAGTGGGCCAAATACCTCCAGAGAGAGTACGAAAAGAATCCGATGACGATGGTGGCAAAGACCGCCATCATCAGTGAGTTTCGGGTGATCCCGAAACTCTTTCTTTCCAGCCAATCATCTCGGCTGGGTTTCAGGTCGTGTAGCATACCGCTCTCCTTGTAAGAGTTTCGGAAGCCTGCACCTGTTTTAAATAGTACACCCTTTCATATAAAAAGTCAAGCCCAGTATGGAGCGTGCGGTATACTGGGCGGATATGCTCTACACAGGCAAGGGAGACGGAGGGACAACGACGGCGTTTGGATGCAACCAACAACGGATATCAAAGTCGTCCGAACTGCCGGAGGCGCTCGGCGCGCTCGACGAGCTGAACGCCTTTCTCGGATTCGCGAAGATGCGTGCGATAGGCGCTCCGCGCATCGGCGCCGCGCTCCGCGCGGCGCAGGAGACACTCTTCATCATCCAGGCTGAAGTCGCCGGTGCGGACAAGCGGGTAGGGGAGAGCGCGGTGAAGGAGGTAGAAAAATTGGTGAATGAAATAGAAAAAGAGATTCCGCCGATTACCGGGTTCTCGATCGCGGGCGGTACCGAACTCTCCGCCCTGCTCGATGTCGCGCGCACTCTCGCGCGCCGCGCAGAGCGGCGCGTTATCGCCGTCACCAACTTGGACAAGTCAGACTTGTCCAAAATTTCAGGCGAGACGCTCGCGTACTTAAACCGCCTTTCCTCGCTCCTCTTCGCCCTCGCGCGCCTCGCCAATCACGAGGCGGGCGTCGCTGAAGAGAATCCGCGCTACTGACGCGCGCCGCGGAGCGGCGCGCGCATTTCCCGTTTTCGTGTTATAAAAATCTCGTGCGTCGCATGGCGACTATGGTGTAACGGTTAACACTGGAGCTTGTGGAGCTCTCAATTCGG
>CAYHFY010000028.1:5788-6685 GCA_964356085.1 uncultured Candidatus Saccharibacteria bacterium | reverse complement strand
CTTGTCGTCCTTGTTGGCGCCCTTCTGATCGAGACAGGAAGGAGCGCCCCCCGATCTGATCAGGCTTGACCACACCTCGAGCTTCGTCCCGCCGCTCTTCGCTTCCGGGTTATAGAGCACGACCATAATCGCGTCGACTATCATCCATCCGGCAAGCGCGATGACGATGCCGATAACCGTGTTTAGAAGCACCTTCTTGGCCTTCTCCTTCCCGCTCGCGTTTACGGGATTCGTCACGAAGAGGAAGCCCGCGTACGCGAGCATAAGGGGGGCGACGAAGACGATAGCGAGCGTGATAAAGAAGCTGATGAGATTGTTGATGACCTCGATAAGCATTCCCCAGCCGGCGGGACAGGTGCTCTTATTCTGGTCTTGCGGGATAATGGGGCCGAGAAAGGGTATACCGCCCGCCTGCGCGGCGACCGGTAATACGAAAATCGCGGTCAGAAAAAATGCGAGGAGGACGGTACGGAAACGCATACTACTATCATACCGCGCGCTACCATACAGCGCGCGACTTTTCCCCTCCGCTCTTATCTGCTATCTTTCGTATACGGGTCCATAGTTTAGTGGTAGAACATCGGTCTCCAAAACCGATAGTCCAGGTTCGATTCCTGGTGGGCCCGCATAAGCAAAACCGCCGTAAGGCGGTCTTGCGTTGCGGGCCAAGCACGTCTGGGAGACGTGCGTCCAGGAATCGGAAACCTTGCGAGCATAATTTGCAATTTCCTGAAGCAAATTATCCGCAAGGTGTACTGGTCATGTAATGACCGATAAGCGTACTCGCGATCCTGGTGGGCCCGCAAATGAGAAAAGAAGGGGTTGGCCCCCGGGTTTTGATTTTTGGGGGGGGGGCGGGGGGATTATTGATGGTGTTATATAGGGATCGCCCACCGC
>CAYHFY010000028.1:0-5778 GCA_964356085.1 uncultured Candidatus Saccharibacteria bacterium | reverse complement strand
TTTTGTTTTTATTTTTTTATTTAATGCTTAACTGGGTTGCGTGGGGGCCACAAATATATAATTCTGTTTTTTGCTCGTTTTTTTTTTTTTTGGCGGGGGCCGGAGCGGCTATTTCTTCGTCTCTTTGAAAAGCACGCGCTTTTTGAGCGTCGGGTCGAACTTCATAAGCTCGATCTTGCGTTCAACGCTTTTCTTATTTTTACGCGTCCAAACGACGTGATTGGACTTCGTGGACTTAAGCCGGAGCAGGCGATCTTGTGACATGCAAGAAATGTAGCAGATAAGACGTTGTCAGGCAACCATCGCTTCCTTCGCGTTCGCGCGCGGCGTCCACGCCGCGCGTTTCTTCACCTCGAAGTGCGGCTCGTCGTTCTTTATCGAAACAGTGACCGTGCCGCCTTCAAGCACCCCCTGATCGACCATAAGCGAAGCGAGCGGCGTGAGTATCCTATCCTGGATAGTGCGGCGGAGCGGGCGTGCGCCGTACTGCGGATTGTAGCCCTTCTCCGCGAGCCAGGCATGCACCTCTGGTGCTATCGTAAGCGCGATGCGCTTCTGTGCGAGCCGTTTCTTCACCTCCTCGACCTGCGTATCGACTATCTTGGCGAGCGCCTCCTTCGCGAGCACGTCGAAGATGATGATGTCGTCGAGACGATTCAGGAACTCGGGACGGAAGTGTTCCTTGAGCGCATCCATCACCTTTTCCTTCGTCTCTTCATAACGGGTCGCATCGGTCGCGCCGGCGGTGCCGAAGCCGATATGCGCGAGACGGTCGATGAACTCTCCGCCGACGTTGCTCGTAAGCACGATGATCGTATTCTTGAAATTGACCTTGCGCCCCTTGCCGTCGGTAAGGTGTCCCGAGTCGAGCACTTGGAGCAGGATATTGAACACTTCCGGATGCGCCTTTTCTATCTCGTCGAAGAGCACCACCGCGTACGGGCGGTGCCGGATGCGTTCGGTCAAGGTGCCGGACTCTTCATAGCCGACGTAGCCTGGCGGCGCACCGATAAGCTTCGCCACCGAATGTCTCTCCATAAACTCGCTCATATCGACGCGCACGAGCGCATCGGCGTCGTTGAACATAAACTCTGCGAGCTTCTTTGAGAGCTCGGTCTTCCCTACCCCCGTGGGCCCGAGGAAGAGGAATGAGCCGATAGGGCGGTTCGGGTCGCTGATGCCGACGCGAGAACGCTTCACCGCATCCGTCACTTTCTTGACCGCGGAATCTTGGCCGATGATGCTCTTCTTCAGCTCGCCTTCCATGCGAGTGAGCTTCGCGGCTTCTTCTTCGAGCATCTTGGCGACCGGAATGCCGGTCCAGCGGGAGACGACGCCGGCGATATCCTGTTCGGCGACCTCTTCATTCAGCACGCGACGCGACTTCTGCAGAGTCTTCAGGCGCTTCAGCTTCGTTTCGAGGTCCTTCTGAAGATGGGGGATCTTGCCGTAGCGTATCTCCGCGACCGTTCCGAGGTCGGCGACGGCCTCTGCCTTATCCGCCTGCACCTTCAGCGCTTCGAGCTCGGTCTTGGCGGCACGGATGCCGATAAGCACTTCCTTCTCGTTCTTCCATTTAAGCTCGAGTTCGCCGGTCTTCTCCTTCAGGTCGGCGACCTCCGCATCGATGTTCTTGATGCGCTCCTTAATCTCCTTGCCGTGCTCTCCTTCCAAGTCTTTCTGGAGCGCTTGTCGCTCAATCTCGAGGCGGCGTATCTTACGGTCGGTCTCCTCGAGAAGCGGGGGCTTGTTCTCGAGCGCTATCCGGAGCCCGCTCGCGGCCTCGTCGATAAGGTCGATAGCCTTGTCGGGAAGGAAGCGGTCGCTGATATAGCGCGCGGAGAGCTCGACCGCCGCGACGATGGCGCCGTCGGTGATGCGTACGCCGTGATACAGCTCGTATTTGTCGCGGAGCCCGCGCAGGATAGCGATGCCGTCCTCGACCGAGGGTTCCTGGACGAACACCGGCTGGAAACGGCGCGTGAGCGCAGCATCCTTCTCAATATATTTCTGATATTCCTTCAGCGTCGTCGCTCCGATGACGCGTATCTCGCCGCGAGAGAGCGCGGGCTTCAGCATATTCGACGCATCCAAAGAGCCCTCGGCACTGCCGGCACCGACGAGCGTGTGGAGTTCGTCGACAAAAAGGATAACCTTTCCTTCCGCGCGCTCTACTTCTTTCATGACGTTCTTCATCCGTTCCTCGAATTCGCCGCGATACTTGGTGCCGGCGATCATCAACCCGAGATCAAGCGAGAGGAGCTCCTTGCCCTTCAGAGACTCGGGGACGTCGCCCGCGGCCATGCGCGCGGCGAGACCTTCGGCGAGCGCCGTCTTCCCGACGCCGGCTTCGCCGATAAGCACCGGATTGTTCTTGGTGCGGCGCGCGAGGATCTGGATAACGCGGTTTATCTCGAGATCGCGGCCGATAACCGGATCGAGCTTGTTCTCCGCCGCGAGCTTGGTCAGATTGCGCGCGTACTTGGCGAGGGCGCGGAAACGCTTCGGTTCCGTGGACTGCCCGTCCTTGGAGGTCTTGAGTTCCTTGAGGACGGCGAGCGCGGCATCGCGAGCGATTGAGAACCGCGCGAGGATGTCGCCTGCGGGGCCCGGGTGTTCAAGGACGGCGAGGAAGAGATGCTCCGTGCCGACGAACGTGTCGTTCATCCTCGCCGCTATCTTCCCCGAAGCCTCGAGCGCCTGCGCGAGATCCGGAGTGAGGTATATCTGGTAGGAGGGAGAGAGCACCGACGAGCTCTCGGGCGACTCCAGATGTTCGAGCACCGCGTCGGCAAGCATGATGGTGTCGACTTCCATCCGGTCGAGCATCGAGAACACGAGCGACTCTTCTTGGAGCACGAGCGCCGCGAGCAGGTGGAGCGGCGAGACATGATTCTGTCCGCGCTCTATCGCGAGCTCGTGCGCGCGCCGGACGGCTTCCTTGGCTTTAGTAGTGAAATTGTTAAAAGGAGGCATACGCAAAAGACTATTACCGTGCCGCGGCGGTCGAGGTCGCGGCGGTCGAGGTCGCGGCCAGAAGCGCCGTTATCTTGTCGGCGCTGATAAGGAAGCCGGGGGTCGCGCCGGCACCGATGCCGATAAGGTTGCCGGAGAGATTGACGACCGCGCTTCCCGCGCCGATGTCCGGCAGAGTGGTGTGGATGCCCTTCGCGCTTACGCGCGCGACGATGCCGGTCGCGGCGGTGCCGTCGGCGGAGAGCGCGAGCGCGGTCTCTCCGAGCTTCAGGTCGCTTGCGGCGACAAGGAGCGGCGACGAGACCTTCGGCAATACGGCGGCGTCGGAGAACCCGTAAATCGCGATGCCGCTTCCCTCGTGCGCGAGCGAGGCGGCGCTGTAGGAACCGTTCTGGAACTCGACAAGTATCTCCTTAGGCAGAGCGTCGAGTGCGGCGGTCGCGATGGCGCGCGACTTGGGGAGGAAGGTGCCGACGGTAATCGGCGGCGTCGAGGTGCCGGTTTCTGCGGCGTAGATCACGACCGCGCGGGCGGCATCGATGCCGAGCGCGGCGGTAACCAGGTCTTGATTCGACGGCGCAGGCGCCTGGATAATCGCGGCGGGCGCTGCCGTAACCGTCTCGATGGTGCGCTCGACGACGCGGTCGACGGTCTGGGTGACGAATGCCGGCGCGTGGTCGAGGAGCGATACCGTCAGGATACCGGTCGCGACCGACGTAACGAAGTTCACGAGGATCGTAAGGAGGATGAGCTGGGACTTGGAGAGTTCTTCTATATTCATACGACTATCATGCTACCCTTGCCCGCTCGTGTCAATGAACGCGACGGCCTGTGCGAGCGCGCGGGAGAAACGGGCGAGTTCGGAAGAACGGGTATCCGGCCCCCAAGAGATTCGTAGCGTCGCGCGGGCGCGGGCGCGGTCTCCAAAGAGCGCAAGGACCGCACGAGATCCCTCTGCCGAATCAGTCTCGCAGGCGCTTCTCGTCGACACGGCAAACCCGGCTTCATCGAGAAGCGCGACGAGATAATCCGTATCGCGGCCGGACAGGGAGAGGTTGAGAATATTCGGCGCCTGTCTCTCGCCGCGCCCCTCGTTTATCTGTACGTCGGAGACGGCGTGAATGATGTTCTCGATAAGGCGCGCTCGCAGACGCTCTGCAGAAGCGCGGAATGCGGCGCGGCCGCTGGCGGCGGCGCGGAGCGCCGCCGCGAATTCCCGTGCAAGCTCCGGCGATTCGGTTCCCGGACGCAAGCCCCGCTCCTGTCCCCCGCCGTCGTAGAGCGGCATAAGCGGAATGGTGCGATGCGCGACAAGCGCTCCCATGCCGCGGATATCGCCGACCTTCGCCGCGTCGAGCGTAAGCAGGTCTGCGCCGAAATGCGCCCGGGTAATCTTCTCCGTCAGAGGCGCCTGACTCGCGTCGACGTGCAGGAGCGCTCTAGAAAATCTGGATTTGAACGAAACGTTGGAGTTAGAGTTATCCCCATATTGCTGGCAAAGTCTGACTTTGCCAGCTTGCAATGATTCGGCTACTTCGCGCGTATTCCACACCACACCCGTCTCGCCGCAGACGGCGTCCATCGAGACGAGCACCGTCTCCGGCCGGATCATATCCGCCAATGCCGCAGTGTCGACACGAGCGTTCCGTATCGGCAAGGGTTCGGTCTTTACTCCCTCGGCCGCAAGCAGACGTACATTCTCGACGATCGATGCGTGCGCGCTCGACAGATACAGCACATGCATATTATTCCTCCCCGGGACATCGGAGCCGGCGCGCGCGCGAAGCGCGCGCGTATGTCCGAGTATCGCGAGCGCGTTCGCCTCCGTCGCCCCGCTCGTGAAGATGACGTCGTCAGCCTGCACTTCGAGCAGTCTGGCGATGTCGACGCGCGCCTCTTCCAACATCTTCTTCGCTCGCCTCCCTTCTTCGTGTGCCGACGACGGATTCCCGCTTACGCCCGCGGCGATATCGAGATACGTTCGTTTCTTCCAAAACATAGGTTGATTCTACATGAGCGAGCATTATTTCCTAAACGTTTCTTACTATCTATGCTAGATTGCTCTCGGATAAAGAAACGCCAGCGATACCCTTATCGACGTTCCCTGAAAGGAGAAGCTATGTACAAGTACCTGGTCTTATTCCCCATTCCGGATCCGTTCGGGGGACAATTGTGTAAATTGCAGGACGAAGTGGCGGCGCTGACGCATATCTCGCCGCCGTATTTCAATCTTGAGCCGCATGTCACGTTCCACCGGCCGCTTAGTGGCATTGGCGAGAACGTTCTCAAGAACTTGATCCGGAGCGCGACGCTGCAGATGCGTCAGACGCGCATTACGTTGCACGCCCTGTATTCCTTCGGGAAGCACTACATCGTCCTGCCGGTGCAAGCAACGCGGGACGTGGCGGCACTCTGGGTCGAAATAAATCATCTGCTCGCGCGTCTGCCTGAATACGAGCACGGACAGTACGACGGCGACAATACTCTACACATCAGCATTGCCGCGAAGACGATACTCGTGTTCGATCAGACATGGCCGGCGATTCGTAAGATCCAAGTTGAGCCGATGACCATCCCGCTCCGAACGATTGCCTTATATCGAAAACTGGTTGAAGGAGGCCCATGGGAGACGGTCGAAACGTTCTCGATTCCTGCGTAGGAACCGCCATTGCCTCGCCACTCCGTGGCGAGGCAATTTACTTTGAACGAATCCGACAACCGTTGCAGTCTGGTCATTTTCGTGATGAAATGGAGTCATTATGGCGCGGACATCTCGACCGCCCGTCATCGCGGTGATGGGCC
>CAYHFY010000027.1:5558-6982 GCA_964356085.1 uncultured Candidatus Saccharibacteria bacterium | reverse complement strand
ACTATCCTCAAAGATTGTCCTATAGGACGAAGTCTGGTCATTGTGCTTATTCGTTATCTCCAACGGTCGTTGGACTTAACGAACATTGAAATTATGCGGGTGCAAAAAGAAATCGCCCGACAGTCGGGTGATTCCTGTCGGGCGCTGGTTACTGTGCATTCTGTCGACGGAAGTACGCCGTCGAAAAGATAACCATTAGACTGACACAGGCCGCTGCCCCACTACTCCACATCACCGTCGTGTCGCGGATGAAGAATCCGTGAATGCTGAAGGCGGCTTGGAGCAAGACCAGCAAGACGAGAGTAATCATCGAGATCCCTTTCGTTTCCGTCGTCTTCCAGATCTTGACGAGTTGCGGAACCATAAAACAAGGATTGATGATGCCGACGACAAACATAATCCACGTCCAGTGGATCGCCACGGCAACCGCTTCGCGTTCCATAAGACCTCCTTAAAAAGAACCAGATCCCGCTCATAGTCCTCAAGGCAAAACCCGCAATAAATCGCGGGGTAGACGAGACACCTGAGGAGCCTCCCAGTGGCGCGACCGAAATCGCGAACCAGAAGGTCCTTGGGGAAACGCCCGAAGCCGTCAAGCCTTGCCTAGAGGAGTATGAACAGGATAAGGGAACACTTATGCCGCAACCTGTTGCGGCGCAAGAACTATGCTAGAATGTTAGCATCATCCTATTTTTATGTCAAGACCGTCGATGGACATCCCTCCCCTGCCGAAATCGCTTGACGCGGCGCTCCGACCGAGCCGTTGGGACGAATATGTGGGCCAGAAGCAAGTGAAGGCGAACGTGCGCATCGCTATCGACGCGGCGAAGAAGCGCGGCGGGATGCCCGAGCACATCCTCTTCTACGGCCCGCCGGGGGTAGGCAAGACGACCCTCGCCCACCTCGTCGCCGCGACACTTGAAGCACCTATTAAGAGCACCTCGGGCGTCGCTATCGAGCGCGCCGGCGACCTCGCGGCCGTCCTTACCAACCTCGAACCGAACACGGTGCTCTTCATCGACGAGATCCACCGCCTCTCAAGAAAAATAGAAGAACTGCTCTACCCCGCGCTCGAGTCGGGCCACCTCGATATCGTACTCGGGAAGGGCCCTTCGGCGCGTACCGTCGAGCTCGCGCTCTCGCCCTTCACGCTTGTCGGCGCGACGACGCGCGTGGCGGAGCTCTCCGGCCCCTTGCGTTCACGCTTCGGCGGCGGCGTATTCCAACTCGACTTCTACAACGACGACGATCTGCGCGACATTATTCGCCGCTCGGCACTCCTCCTCGGCCTCGACGCGCCAGAGGAGGTCGTCGAGCGCGTCGCGGCGCGGAGCCGCGCGACCCCGCGCGTCGGGGGGGGGGGGGGGGGGGGGGGGGGGGGGGGGGGGGGCGCGGAGGCGGGCGCGGGGGCCCGCCGGGCGCGG
>CAYHFY010000027.1:0-5548 GCA_964356085.1 uncultured Candidatus Saccharibacteria bacterium | reverse complement strand
TCGGCCCAGGCGGACGCCCCCCGCGCGGGGGGGGGGGGTGGGGTGGGGGGGGGGGGGGGGGGCGGTGGCGGGGGGGCGGGCGGCGGGGCCAGCAGCCCGTCTGCGGCCGCGGTCCCCCCACTTCTCCGAGGTACACGAACGCCCTCTCTCGGCCGAGCTTTGCGACGAGGCGTGCGAGCTCTTCGGCATCGATGCCTACGGACTGACAAAGGACGATCGCCGCTATCTCGAGACGCTCCAGAAGAGCTTCCGCGGCGGGCCGGCGGGCGTAAGTGCGCTCGCGGCAGGGCTCCACGAAGACGCGGATACGGTGGAACACGTCTATGAGCCATACCTCCTGCGCCTCGGCTTCATCGAACGTTCCCTGCGTGGCCGCATCCTCACGCCCTCCGGCCGCACCTACCTCGACGGCGCGCCGATTCTGGTTTGAATTTTCTTTCAGCTGAATTACTATTCCCTACAGCCTACTCCCTATACCCTATTTCCATGTCCGGACACTCTAAATGGTCACAGATTAAGCGGCAAAAAGGCGTCACCGACGCGGCGAAGAGCCGCGTCTTCTCGCGCTTCGCTCGCCTTATCGCGCTCGAGTCGAAGAAGGCGAACGGGGTCCTCACCGCTCCGGGCCTTGCGAGCGTTGTCGCGCGCGCGAAGGCGGCGAACATGCCGAAGGAGAACATCGAGCGCGCAATCAATAAAGGAGCATCGAAGGACTCGAGCTCACTCGAACAAGTTCTCTACGAGGCGTACGGCCCGGGCGGCACTGCGCTACTCGTCGATGCGCTTACCGACAATAAAAACCGCACAACACAGGAAATAAAACACCTGCTTGTCCTACAGGGCGTCGAGCTCGCCGCGCCGGGCGCGGCGAGCTGGGCATTTACGAAAGCGGGCGCGGCCGACGCGCCGCACGCGCCATTGATAGAGGTCGCCGGGGCCGACGAGGAGCACCTCGGCGCGATACTCTCTGCGCTCGACGAGCACGACGACGTCCAGCAGGTCTTCACCAATGCGCGCGGATACGAGACGACAAACGATGAGAATACTGGCGATTGACCCGGGCTACGATCGCCTCGGCATCGCCGTGGTCGAGGGAGATCCGTCGCGGCCGTCGCTCCTCTGGAGCGACTGTATCCTCCCCGATAAAGGCGCGCGCGAGGAGCGTCTCGCGTGCGTCTCGCGTGCTGTCACCGACGCGATCGCCGAGTACGCGCCAAGCGCGCTCGCCATCGAGACGCTCTTCTTCAGCATAAACAAGAAGACGGCGCTTGGAGTCGCCGAAGCGCGCGGCGCCATCCTCGCCGCCGCAGGCCTTACTTCCCTGCCGGTTATCGAGTGTTCGCCCCAGCAGGTGAAACTCGCCGTTACCGGCCACGGCGGCGCAGACAAGGCTGCCGTCGCGCGGATGATTCCCAAACTCCTTTCTCTGCCGAAGAGAAAGCGTCTGGACGACGAGCTCGACGCCATCGCTATCGGCATCACAGCACTCGCCTCCGGCAGATAGCCGGCACGGCATGGTACGATTCGAAAATATGGCTTCCGGCCGGAACTCCTCGTGGCGGCACACGATCATCGCGATTATTCTCGCTCTCGCCGGACTTGGATTTCTCGCGGCCGGAGGCATCTTCGTCGCCGTCGCGATAACGCCGGTGCCAGATATCAGCTCCTTCGCTTCTCGACAAGTGAGCCAATCGACGAAGATCTACGACCGGACAGGCCAGATTCTTCTCTACGACTACAACCGCGATGCGAAACGGGAGGTCGTCCCTATCGGCGACATCTCTCCCAACACTATCAATGCAACCATCGCCACCGAGGATTCGAGCTTCTATGAGCACGGAGGTATCCGTCTCACCTCGATACTCCGCGCCATCCTCGCTGACGCGCGGGGCGGCTCGCTCTCCCAGGGCGGCTCGACCATCACCCAACAAGTGGTGAAGAACACCCTCCTCACGAGCAAGAAGAGTATCGTCCGCAAGATGCACGAGTGGGCGCTCGCCATCAAGCTCGAACAAGTGTATTCGAAGGAGCAGATCCTTGAGACTTATCTCAACAGCATCCCCTACGGCGGCACGCTTTACGGCATCGAAGCGGCATCGGAAGCGTACTTCAGGATTCCGGCGAAGGATCTCTCGCTCGCGGAAGCGGCGTATCTCGCGTCGATGATACAGGCCCCGTCGCGCTACTCTCCCTACGGCGCGCACAGAGCCGAGCTCGACGCGCGTAAAGATTTCGTACTCGATCGGATGCTCTCCCTCGGTTTTATCGACGAGACCGCCCACGCGGCGGCACTCGCCGAGGATGTCGCCTTCGCCCCCGCGGGGATGAACGCCATCGTGGCCCCGCACTTCGTCTTCTATATCCTCGACCAGCTCGAAGAAGCGTATGGGTCGAAGGCTCTCGTATCCGGATTAAGAGTAACGACGACGCTCGACGCCGACCTTCAAACGAAGACTGAATCCATCCTGAATCAATATGCCCTCGAGAATGTTAAGAAATTCAACGCCTCAAACGCGGCGCTCGTCGCGATAGAACCCGCGACGGGACAAATCCTCGCGATGGTTGGTTCGCGGGACTTCTTTGATACCGGCATCGACGGGCAGTACAACGCCGCGCTCGCGCTCCGCCAGCCGGGCTCCGCGATGAAGCCTTTTATCTACGCGCTCGCGCTCGCGCGGGGATACACGCGCAATACGGTGGTGTTCGATGCTCCGACGCAGTTCTCGACTGCCTGTCGGCCGTCGGACAACTTCAACAACGACCCTCCTTGTTATGCTCCCACCAACTATGACGGGAACTTCCGCGGCCCGATGACCTTCGAGACGGCCCTCGCGCAGTCGATCAACGTCCCCGCTATCAAGACGCTCTATCTGGTCGGGATACAAAACGCGATCAACCTCGCCACATCCTTCGGGTTATCGACGCTCGGCGATCCCGGCCAGTACGGACTCACACTCGTGCTCGGCGGCGGCGAGGTCAGGCTCCTCGATCTCACCGGCGCCTATGCGGCATTAGCAAACGACGGCGTACGGCTCCCCCCGACCGGCATACTCGAGGTCGCCGACGCCGGAGGAAGTATTCTCGCCCAGTATGAACAGCACCCATCGAGAGTCCTCCCCGAGCCGATAGCGCGCGATATGTCCGCGATGCTCTCCGACGCCCGCGCACGCCTGCCTGAATACCCCTTAAACTCTCCCCTCTCGTTCCAGGGATACGACGTGGCGGTCAAGACTGGTACGACGAACGATACTCGCGACGCATGGGTCGTCGGCTATACCCCGTCTGTTGCACTCGGCGTATGGACGGGGAACAACGACAATTCGAAAATGGTTAAATCGGTCGCCGGATTCATCGCGGCGCCGATGTGGCACGAAGCGATGGCCTACGCCCTCTCGAAGTACCCGAAGAAATATTTCGGGGAGCCGAGCCCGATATATTCCTCCGTCCCTCCTCTGCTCCAAGGGAACTGGCGCGTGCCGGATGCGCAGGGAAATATCATCCCCCACAGCCTGCTTTACTGGACGGATAAACGTAATCCGCAAGGCCCACCACCAGTCGATCCGACGCAGGATCCGCAATTTGAATATTGGGAATACGGCATTTCCTCTTGGCACACTCTGCACCCTAATCTCTTCTCGGGCGGCGTGATGCTCCCTGTGCCGCTCACCCCTATACCGACGGTCGCTAATCCTGTCCTACCGCCCGAGTCACCGCAGACAACATCGCAATAGAGGCTCGGTTAGTAGTGGACGAGGGCAACATTAATCTGGCTTTTGCACCATAAATACATCGAATTCTTTCTCGGACGGCATCAGATGCCTTTTGAGGTTTTTGAAGCCTGCAGAAGACAACGCCTCTGCGAGGTCGGGTACCGTGAGGTCATAAGAAACATTCGGGATACCCGTCTCGGTGCCATCAGCCTTTCTTCGTAGCATCGAAGCTCGGCGAAGTTTTTGTTCAGGGAAACGCTCAGTCCAGAAAATCAGATCTTCCTCGGAGCCATTCACACTTATCTGTGCGACAGTTGCTTTGTGCGTCGTCTCACTGTCTTTGAACTTGTCGATGAATAGATACCCTCCTGGCTTCAGCAGATCGAAGAATATTTTTGCCGTTGCACTGTATTCGGCGAGCGCCGTATGCGGATCAATTGCTACTTCTGTGTTCCAGCCGCCGAGCGCATAAATGAAAGAATTACCGCGACAAAATAGGAAATCATAAGAGGCTGGTGCATATTCTTTTTGCATACCCGCCCACAGCACCTCCTTACAAGAAACAGGGAGCCCTCGCTTGGCGGCACGTTTGTTAAACAACTCAACCTCGTCTCGGAACCCGTCTGCGCAGTCGATAGAGTACCCCTTCTCTATAAGGCCGAGCGCTGGGAAGCCACTTCCGGCGGATACATCTAGGATCCGCGACTGCTTCGATATGCCGTGGGACACGAAAAGGTTCTCGATATCATCGCAGTAACCCTTCTCGCTATAGAGCAATTTGTAGACACACATCTCCCAGAGCTCGGCAAATGTCGGTTCGTGATCGAAGTAAAACATCTTAATAGATTATCAGTAGGGGAAGCGGGATTTGAACACCGCGACCTCTCGCGTATAAGGCGAGCGCTCTTCCTGGCTGAGCTATTCCCCCATTTATTTCTGTGCCAACCATACAGCAAAATGCCTCTCCGACCGTATGGTCGGCCTGCTTACCTTGAAGCCAGCTCCTTTGAGAAGCGTTTCCATTTCGTCTTCACTTAGATCGTACGCTATGTTCGGCAAACCCCTTTCTTTCCCATCCGCGTCTCTGAAAAGCATCTGGGCAAAACGGACATTCTGCTCGGGTTTCCGCTCAACATAGAAGACGAGGTCTTCTTGCTTGTTTTCTTTCTCGACAATAAGGCGTGCGACAACCTTCTTATCAGGTATCTCTGAATCTCGGAATTTGTCGATATAGAGATATCCTCCCGGCTTCAGGAGGTCGTAATACACTTGCAATGTCTTCTTCATGAGGGCGAGTGTCTCTTCTCGATTTACCATCGTCATCTCATTCCAACCGCTAGCGGCATAAATGAAAGTGTTCCCTCGGTTGAACAACATATCGAAGGAATTATTTTCGAAGTGCCCCGGCAGATCAAGCCACGACGAGATCGTCGTTGAGTGATCGATACCGATTTCTTTCAGAGACTGCTGAAACGGCACGATCATATGCGGGTTTTTGTCGGCGGTGAAGAGATTGTATCCGTCTCTCAATAGTTCGGTAGCGAAGAATCCGGGACCAACACAGGTGTCGAGTAATTTTGATTCTTTGGTGATGCCGACTTTCTTAAACAAACCTTCCATGTCGCTGAAATATTCTTTCGAATCATAGAGAAGGTTGTACTCAGTCAATTTCCACAGATCAGGAAATGCAGGCTCATTTTCGATATTAAGAGTCTCAAGATTGTCTTTGTCGGAGATGTAGGTGAGTTCCGCACCTATAGCAAGATTTCTCTCTGCATTAGGGCCGAATGGGATGTTTAAGAATTTGAAAGACCCTCCTCCTTTTTCTTGAAGGAAGA
>CAYHFY010000026.1:2835-7222 GCA_964356085.1 uncultured Candidatus Saccharibacteria bacterium | reverse complement strand
GGGCCCCCCACTGTTCCTACACTCAAGACCCGCCCCCCCCCCAATTTTTTACTCCCAGCCCCCCCGGCGGCCGGGCGCGGCCGGCGCCCCCGCGCGCTTTTGTGTACAAGGGCGGTTATGCCACGCCCAGGAATCAACGTATCGTCATGATATTTCCGGCAAAGATATTACCTGATGCGTTGTTCCCGATCACTCCGCCCGAACCAGTCACACCATAAGACCCGCCGAAGACTCCGTAGACCGTAGAACCAATAATAGCCGAGGGGCTAACATCACCAACAATTTTCAAGACACGTGTTTGATTTGTCATAAGCGGTGTATTGACCGTGGCGAAGTTTACGCTGGCACTGGAGACACTTTGAGTTGAGCCGAGCTGTACACCACTCACGTCATCGTAAATGCGCAAAGAGGAAATAGCCTGGTAGCCGCTTGGCATCGGCAATAGAGAGACAGCAAAACTATTTAAGGTACCGTCGCAATTCGAAGTCGCATTGAATTTCACCAAAGTGACTCCGCTTTGACCTGGACTTATTGTTTGCGCCGCAGGAGTTGTCGAGGCGATTGAGACCGCGAGTGTGCACGACTGCGCTACGGGAGGGGCTGAATATAATATGGTGAAATATTGACCGTTACTTTGCTTGCTATAGGCGTTCACTACCTTGGCCTGCACCTTGCACGGCTCTTTACTTCTAAATTTTTCCTCACAATACATTCGTACTTTTTCCGAATCAACGCTAATACGAACCGCTAGCGTTTTACCATCAGGAGAAAGAATAGGTCCGGCAATAACATCGCCTTGTAACAAAACGTAGTTGCCCGGAGCGTACACTATGTCATTTACTTTCGTGCCAGTGATTCCTTGAACCGAAGATGAAAACCCAGAACCGGTTATAACGACTTCTGTTCCGGCAACGCCCTGGTTTGGCGAAATGGCATTAAGTTTCACTTGGCGCGAATCGCTAGGTATAGAACCTTGAAATAATAATATTCCAGCAACAGCAACTACACCGCATGTCGTGATGATATGAACTTTTTTATTTTTTAATACTTTTTCCATAAATATTTGGTAACTAATAATTTGCTTTAGATTAAGCATAGTACATTTTTAGACGTTTTGTCACTTTATCAAATTCGACTTTTATTCATACATAAATAACCCGTAACGTTACTTACGGAAAACGCTTTTGATAGGAACATCTTCTCCTTTTTTGGTTTTCATTTTGTGATTTTCTGGATTTGCAAAAATATCAATCATGCTTTGGATAAACTTTGTTTTTATTTCCTTATGAATTTCAATCAGTCGGCGCGCGTCGTTCTCTGTAAGATTTGGCATGATTTCTTCACCATCAATTGCAAAAGGTTTTTTGCCGTAATCATCAGGTACGACACCTCGTCTCCCATCAAGTTTAAAAGTTGCCTGATATAAATACTTCTCCAACTCTGGTTTTTCCTGTATAAGTTTTGCCAAAACAACGCCTCTGAATGAAAAGTGACTAACATCTCCTTCACCAAGAATCTTTTCCACCAAAACGATTTCTTCGGGAGTCAATTTCTGTTTGACTGCTTCGGACACAGATCCAACCCCAACCGTTGCTGCAACAAATATGCTACCGTTTTCTTGCACAAAATCTTCTCCTAAAACTTCTTTTGCGACTTCACGATTTATATAATAATAGGCACTATTCGCGTCCAACACTTTTTCCGAGAAAACATCTCGTCCTTTTCCAGTTCCCCCATGACCTCCTTTGTTGTGATCTAAAAGTTCAGAAAGTTTTTCCCCAGTAAGTTCCTTGCCATCTTCGGAAATTATTTCGTGAAGTAATCTTCCTGTTCTTCCGTTTCCGTCAGAATAAGGGTGAATGGCTTGGAGTGCGTAGTATGTTAAAAGTGCACGGTCTTCGTTATCTGGTATTTGTTTGAGCGCATCAAAACTTTCTCTCATCAAGCCGTCTTTTTGCTCGGCCGCTGGTGGAAGATATGAAATATCTCCCATAATACCAAATGAAACTTCAACACCACTTCCGTCTAACGCACGCTTTTTTATTGGTACTTCGCGTAAGATTCCATTTAAGCGGGTGAGATAATTTGTGTAATCTTCATAAGAAAGTTTTTGAAGCCAATCATTAAACTGCTCGTCAGATTTTCTGACATCTAGAAACTTTATGCGGTCTAAAAACTCAAAAACCTTCTTACCGGTTTCAAGTTTTTCCTCTACTGGTTCTTGTTTCTCTTGTGGAGGCGTAGGTTGCGGGAATGATTCCATGCCCATAGATGTTATTTTAACAGTTCAATAATTATTTCAAAAGTTTGTCAGCGACTCCTAACGCTTTGGCAATTTTTCAATCGTCGCAAGTGTCGGATTTTCGAAATGCGGATGGGGTGAGATTCGAACTCACGGTTCCGTTTCCAGAACTCCGGATTTCAAGTCCGGTGCATTAGACCAACTCTGCCACCCATCCGTGAACTACGCCTGCGGTGATGAGCTTATCGCAGGAGCAGGCGCGGGAGAAGGCTTCGGGCGGAACCAGACGAGGTAGATGACCTCGAGGATGCCGAAGGTGTTGATGACGAGGAGCGCGATGAACCATCCCTTCTGTCCCGCGCGCCCGGCGTGCCAGAGCGCGAAGCCCTTAAGGACGATTGTCCAGAGCGAAGCCAGGATAAGAAGAGGAAGAAGCGTTACCATCGGCCCCGGCGCGAAGGGGTAGAACTGGGAAAAGTAGTGCATTGCCGTGGATAATACCATACACTCGTTGTATGAGGTATCTCGGCATTGATTACGGAAGTAAGAAGATAGGTCTCGCGCTCTCCGATGAAGCGGGGACGATGGGCTTCCCGCACGTCATCATCCCCGCTACGCCGAAGGTCGTCGACGAGCTCTGCGTGCTTATCGCGCGCGAGAACGTCGGCGCGGTGGTGATAGGGGAGTCGCGCGACTTTGCAGGCAAGGAGAATCCAGTTGCGGCAGGCGCGCGTTCGCTCGGTGAGCGTATAACCGCGCATGCGGGCGTGCCGGTATATTACGAGCCAGAAGCCTTTACGAGTGCGCAGGCGCGCCGCGCGCCCGAGAAAGAAGCGAAGTCGCGCGCAATGAAGTCGCGCGCAGATGTAGACGCTTCCGCCGCCGCGCTTATCCTCACCGGCTTTTTAACTAGGCAGAAAGGCATCTAGGCGTTAGGCTCTAATCATGCAAAAGGAAAAAATTTCAATCGACGAGTTCGGCAAGATAGAGGTGAAGGTCGGGAGGGTGGCGAGTGCCGAGCGAGTGCCCGAGACCGACAAGCTCCTGCGGCTCATTGTCGACTTCGGCGAGGTTGGGGCTGATGGAGCTCCAAGGCCGCGGCAGATCGTCTCCGGCATCGCCGCGTATGTGCAGGAGCCGCAGGAGCTTGTCGGCCGCCAGCTCGCGTTCGTGACGAATCTCGCGCCGCGGACGATACGCGGGCTCGAGAGCGACGGGATGCTCTTCGCGGTCGGTTCTGGCGAGACGTTCGCCTTTCTTACGCCCGACAGGGAGGTGCCGCCCGGCACGTCTGCACACTAAGCACGCGGCGACTCCTCCGTCGCGCGCTATACTGCGGGATATGTCCTCTGTTTTCGGCGAACGTTCGCGAGCCGCTTTCGCGCCGCCGCGCTATATCGCGCCGCCGCTCTCGGGCGTCGATATCTCGACGAGCGGCGTCAAGGTCGCTCGTCTTGCCGAAGGCACGCACGGCCTCGTGCTCGCGCAGTATGCGCAGGAACGTCTACCGCTCGGCGTATTCACCGACGGAGAGATTATCGATCGCGCGTCGATTGTCGCCGCGCTCGCCGCGACCGCTAAAGCGGCCGATATCTCTGCCGCGACGGTCGCTCTGCCGGAGTCGAAGGCCTACCTCTTCGAGACGGCGGCGTCGGGCGCGGGGAAGCAGGAGTGGCGTATCGCGGTCGAACAGCATCTCGACGAGCTCGTTCCTCTCCCTCCGTCGGAGACGGTATTCGACGTCGTCGGCACGGGCCGCGCGGAGAACGGCGACGAGAAGCTCGTTGGCGTCGGCTTCGCGCGGAGGATGATCGACGACACGCTGTCGGTGTTCGACGAGGCGGGCGTCTCGGTGCGTGCGCTTGAAGAAGAGACATTCGCGATGGCGCGTGCGCTCCTACCGGCGGGGGATACCTCCACGGTGCTTATCATCGACGTCGGCAAGACGACAACCAAGATGACCATCGTCGCCGACCGTATCCCGCGCCTTGCGACGACCTTCGGCATCGGCGGACACGCGCTCACGCTCGCGGTACAGAAGCATTTCGGCGTGACGGAGGCCGAGGCGCGTAAGGTGAAGGCCGAGCGCGGCATCGTGCCGACGCCGGGGAACGAAGACTATCTCGCGGCGATGCTCTCGACCGT
>CAYHFY010000026.1:0-2735 GCA_964356085.1 uncultured Candidatus Saccharibacteria bacterium | reverse complement strand
CGGCTCTTCTTCTGACCGCACTCACGCTCTCTGCCGCGATACTGCTCGCGCCGACCTACGTCTTTCTCGCCAAGAGCGCCGCCGCGAAGAAGGAACAGCTGGCGAGCATAGAATCCGCGTTCTCCACCGCAGAAGAGAAAGCTCTCTCGGCGCATCTCGCCGCGCTCGCGAGCGGGACGGCGCTCTTGGCTGCGCTCGCGAGCGCGCCCTCGGCGAGCGCAGTCGTCCGCGGCGCGCTCGCCGTCCCGCGCCCGGGGATCGCGATTACCGGCATCGCGTATACGGCCGTCGCAGGGAAGACTCGCGGCACGCTCGCGATATCCGGCGACGCCGCGACGCGCGACGCTCTGCGCGGGTACCAGATAGCGCTTGAAGGCGCGCCGTTCGCCGCTTCGGCCGACCTTCCCGTCTCCGCATACGCGAAGGAGACCGACATCTCCTTCACCATTACGCTCACTCTCGCGCCATGAAAACTTCCATCATTCACATTCTTGGTGCGGTACTCGTGTGTGTCGCGGCACTCGCCGGATACGCGCAGTGGTACGGCGTCATCTCGGAGAAGAGCGCCGCTGTTGCCGACCTCCAGAATCAGATCGACACGAAGACGGAAACGAGGGGCCGCATCTCCGCCGCGCGCGCGGCGCTCGCCGGCGCCATCGGCGACGAAGCGGCGATACAAAATTACTTTGTCTCCGAGACCGGCGTTGTCGCCTTTATCGGCGCGCTTGAGGCCGTAGGGAAGGCACAGGGAGCGAAGGTGAATGTCCTCTCGGTCTCTGCTACCGGCACGGCTTCGCGCCCATCGCTCACGTTTCTTCTCTCCGTCAAAGGGACGTTCGATGCGGTTCTGCGCGCCGTGGGTGCGATAGAATACGCGCCCTACGCCGTCTCGCTGTCGATGCTTTCGGTTCGTCGAGATTCCGAAGGGGACGGCTGGCAGGCTAGCCTTAAGCTGATCGCTAACTCGATCTCCGCCGATGTAGCGACAAACACGCCATGAACGCTTTCTTCCTCCGCGCCCTATCGGTTCTGAAGCGCCTGCGCTCCGACGCGGATATCGATCCGGTGCGCGACTGGCTAGTCATGCTCCTCTTCTCGACGGTAGCCTTCTTGGGTGTCGTCGTGTGGAACGTATGGGCGTTTGAGACGGTTGCGCGCGGCGGCGTCATCGGCGCGCCCGCTCCCGCGGTCTCGCCGATCTTCGATCGCACGGCCCTCGACGCCGCCCGCGCCGTATTCGCCGCCCGCGCCGCCGAGCGGGCGAAGTATGAGACGGGCGCCTACCGCCTCGCCGATCCTTCGCAATAAGGACCGAAATAGGGTAGATTTCTCATACGCTCCTGCATCTTCGCTGACACCACTTCGCCCCTGTAGTTAAATGGATATAACTGCGGACTTCTAAGCCGCTATTCGAGGTTCGATTCCTCGCGGGGGCACAAAGTAGAATTTATTGTGTGAATGGGCCTTATTTATTGGCGCAATTCACGGATTATTGACTTTTTACCGTTAAAGGACTATCATATAAGCATATGGCTACCAATAATCCCACTAAAAAGCGCATCCAAGAGCTCAAGGCCGAGTACGACTCTCTCCGTAAAGGCAAGGAGTCTCTTTTGGTGATGGTTGATGAGGCTGAAATTCCGGAAGCGGTCTATAACTCCAACGCCATCGAAAACTCAACGCTTACTCTTAAAGAAACTGAGAAAATCCTTCTCGATATGGAAGTATCGCGCGATGTTTCCGTGCGAGAAGTTTTCGAGGCAAAAAATCTTGCTCGTGTCGTTGGCTACATTCGCGCCAAGTCGCAGGGAAGCGAGATCGACACAGAGACAATCCTGTTACTTCATCAGATGTTGATTGGCGGTATCAATGATCAGATTGCCGGGCGTTTCCGCATCAAAGGAGAATATGTTCGCGTCGGGACGCATATCGCGCCGGCCCCGGAGCATGTCGAGCGAATGATTGAATCGACACTCATTGAATATACGAGCGATCTCAATTCTTACTTTTTGGATAAAGTCGGGAAATTCCATCTTGATTTTGAAACCACCCATCCATTTAACGACGGCAACGGACGTATCGGTCGTGTGCTTATCAATTACCAACTTCAGCGGCTTGGCTTCCCGAGCGTTATCGTTCGGGACCGTGAAAAGAAGGACTATTACAAAGCTTTCGGCGACTACCGTGACAATAAAAATACAAAAACGATGGAGAAAATCCTGGCGTTCGGACTTACAGAATCACTGCACAAGCGTATAGCGTATCTCAAGAGCGAGACTATTATTCCGCTTGCGGATTACACCAAGAGACACTCTTTGTCTGGCCCGGCTCTTTCTAATGCCGCTCGCCGGCAGAAGATTCCCGCCTTTAGAGAGAAAGGTGTCTGGAAGATTCCGGAAAGTTTCGAGTACAAAGCAAGCGGATAAATTCTATGCCAATTATCGCAAGACAGTGTATATTTTATCGTATCGAGAACGCTGCTGTGGTGAAATTGGTAGACACGCTAGCTTCAGGAGCTAGTTCCCGCAAGGGATTGGGAGTTCGATTCTCCCCCGCAGCACTAGGGCAACTAGCTCAGTTGGTGGAGGCCGAAGGCCATTTACGCTTCCTCCGAAGGAGTCTATTGTTGTTCGATGGGCGATTAGCTCAGTTGGTAGAGCAACCCCTTTACACGGGGAAGGTCACAGGTTCGAGTCCTGTATCGCCCACATGTTGCGGAGCAACAGTTTAGGACG
>CAYHFY010000025.1:5216-7802 GCA_964356085.1 uncultured Candidatus Saccharibacteria bacterium | reverse complement strand
GAGCTGAAGCCGGTCGCGATGTACATCATCACGCACTATATCTGGAACGCAGTCCGCCACGAGCTGAAGAAGCGCCTCCTTATTATCGATGAGGCGTGGTGGATGATGCGGAGCGAAGATACCGCCTCCTTCCTCTACTCGGTCGCCAAGCGCGGGCGCAAATATTATCTGGGCGTGGTGACCATCACGCAGGATGTCGAGGACTTCTTGAAGAGCCCGTACGGCCGGCCCATTCTCACCAACTCTTCGATCCAACTGCTCCTGAAGCAGTCGCCGACGACTATCGACGTGCTTAAACAGACCTTCAATCTCACCGACGAAGAGAAATATCTCTTGCTTGAAGCCGGCGTGGGCGAGGGGCTCTTCTTCGCGGGACTGAAGCATGTCGCCATCAAGGTCGTCGCGAGCTATACCGAAGACCAGATCATCACCTCCGACCCTTCCCAGCTTCTCGCGATAAAGCAGGAGAAACAGCGGTATGCCGCAAGGGAACAATAGTCCGGCTCCGCCGGAGGCGATGACCTGGAACAAGGCCATCCCCGTTATCGTCGTCGCAGGCGTTTTCGATGCGCTCGGTCTTCTGTTTGAGGGGCTTGTATTTTTCGGGCCGGCATTAGTCGGCGTATATTGTGCAACTACCGTGGGCGGCGTGTGGGTCATAGGGAAATTGTTGACCGCGGGATGCGCCGCCGGCGCTATTGCGGCCGGTACCGCCGCCAGTGTGGCGCTTATAGGCTTCGGCGAGATAATGGCGCTCGCGATAGGGCTCGTCGGATGGCTCGCTGTCGGACTTATCTTGGTTATGACCAACAGACGCATATTTAAAAAGAACACTCTGTGGTTTGTCGGGAGTCTCCTTATGACTGAAATGCCGATTTTGGGCTCCCTCCCATTCGTATCATTCATCGTGTGGAGAATGTACAGCCATCAAATCCGGGCGGAAGAAGCGGCTCTGAAGAAGTGGAAGGAGGAGCAAGCTGCTCGTCAGACGCAAGAACGCAACACACAAGTCCGCGCGGCGCAGATGGCGCAGGCAGCAAACGATGCGGAATACCTACAAGCGGCAAACGACGCGCAATACGCCCTAGCCACCGAGAACCAAGACAGAAAGCAGGAGCAGGGCAACGAAATCCCCGAAAAGATGGACCAAGCCGCATGATCGCCCCGTCGAGGCGTTATACTGGAGATATGCGATACGGACTCTTCGCGGCGGCGCTCGTCCTCTTTCTGCCGGCAATCTCTGCGGCTCAATCTCTCGGCACCCTCGGCGGAGATGATTCCTTCACGGTGTCGGTGACCCCGCAGTATCCGGCGCCCTATAGCCAGGCGACGCTCTCGTTCGTCTCCTCTTCTCTTAACCTCCCAAATGCGACGATGACCGTCTCTATCGCGGGGAAGGAGACCTACCGCGGGAACGTCCAGCCGGTGTCTGTCGCGCTCGGCAAGGCAGGCAGTATAACGAAGGCGACGATAACCATATCCTCGGGCGGCATAAGCCAGAAACAGACGGTCTCCATCCAGCCCCAGGATGTCGCGCTCGTCGTCGAACCCGTCTCTTCTGCGCCGCCCCTATACCCGGGGAAGCCGTTCGTCCCGCTCGAGGGAGACTCGCGGGTCGTCGCGGTGGCGAACCTGCGGAGCGCGAGCGGCAAGCCGCTCGACCCGACGGCGCTCTCGTATCTCTGGACGGTCGACGGAGCCCAGATCGCGAGCGCCTCCGGCATAGGCAAGGAGGCCGTCCTGGTCGCCTCGCCGCTCCAGTACCGCTCGCGCAACGTCTCGGTCGTGGTAACGAGCCAAGACGGGACGCTTATCGGCGGAGACTCGACCTCGCTTGTCCCTCTTGCTCCCTCGGTGCGCATCTACGAGAGCGACCCTCTCCTCGGTATCCGCTACGGACGGACGCTCTCGAGAGACTTCGCTATGAGAGATGCGGAGACGACCCTCTTCGCCGCGCCGTTTTCCCTCCCGACTACGTCCGGAGAGCCTTCTGTCCAATGGTTCCTTAACGGCGCTGAAGCGCAGACCGGCCCTACCATCACCCTGCGGCCGGCGGGGAGCGGGCGGGGGAACGCCTCGCTCTCGCTTGTCGCATCGGCAGACGGCAACACGAGAGCGACGGCAGAACTTCTCCTCTCCTTCGGCGCGGCGGCCGGCTTCAACTTCTTCGGCCTGTGATATGAAAAAGACAATTCTCATCTTCGCCATCTGTCTGCTCCTCGGAGCCGCGCCGCTCGCGCTCGCACAGCAGTCGGGGTTCGTCCCGCTCGCCCCTATCCCGGGGCTTACAGATAACGTGGCAGACGGCCCGGCCGGGCTCGCCGACTTCTTCAACAATCTCTACAAATTCCTCATCGGGCTCGCGGCGGCGCTCGCCGTCATCCAGATCATCTGGGCTGGGCTCGACATCGCTATCTTCCATAAAGACGCGGTGAGCGCGATAACGGAGGACAAGGGGAAAATCCGCGATGCTCTCTTCGGGCTCATCCTCGTCCTCTCGCCGGCGCTCGTCTTCTCTATCATCAATCCGAGCATCCTGAACCTCTCGCTCAATATGCCGCCGCTCGACACCAACTTCGGCTTCAC
>CAYHFY010000025.1:0-5116 GCA_964356085.1 uncultured Candidatus Saccharibacteria bacterium | reverse complement strand
GTAACGCTGACGTGCGAAGCAAACTGATATGCGACGCTTACTTATTATCCTTGCGGTTGTGATAGTCCTCGCCGGAATCGGCGTCGCGGTATATTTCTACTTCTTCGGAAGCGCGGCGGTCGTCGTCGCGCCCGAGGAGAGCGCGGGCCTGCCCGTCGCGGGACAGGAGACGTTCCCTGTCTCCGGAGAAGGGGAGGGAGGGGAAGGCGAAGGGATCGATGCGGCCGTCCCCGTATCGGCGCGGCTGGTGAAGATAAGCGCTGGGCCGGTCGCGCGGGGCGAGATCGTCGTCAACACGCCCGGGAATGCGAGCTCTTCTCCTGCAACGACTGTCAGCTACATCGAGCAGACGAGTGGCAATGTCTTCACCTACTCCCTCCAAGCGCAGACGATCACGCGGACGAGCAATCGGACTCTCCCAGGCATCCAGTCCGCCGCATGGCTTCCGGACGCTTCGCTCGCCTTTGTGCGCTATCTCTCCGGAGAAGACTCCTCGACTATCAACACCTACGCGCTCCCCGCAGACGGCTCCCTAAGCGGCGGATTCTTCCTGCCCCAGAATCTCGCCGATATCACCGTTTCTTCCGCGAGTCTGCTCCTGCTCGCCTCCGGCGCGGACGGCTCTGTCGCGAAACTTACACACCCCGACGGCTCGCGTGCCTCGGAGATATTCTCGACGCCGCTCTCTTCTCTTCGCGTCTCATTCGCCGGGAAAGACTCGTACCTTGCCTATACCAAGCCGTCGGTGACGCTCCCTGGAAACGCCTTCCTCGTCGATAGCGCAGGGCGCTTCTCTCGCGTCGCCGGCCCGCTCGACGGGCTCGCCGCGCTCGCGAGCCCGTCGGGAGCGTGGGTGCTTGTCAGCTATACGCTCGACGACGAGATGCAGATGGAGCTTGTCAACACGGCGACCGGCGAAGAGCTCCCGCTCCCTGTAGCGACTATCGCCGACAAATGCGCATGGGCCGCAGACGACTCGGCGGTGTATTGCGGCATACCGATGGATCCTCCTCCGGGCGCGGCTTATCCGGACGACTGGTACCAGGGCGCCCTGCGCTTCTCCGACCGGATATGGAAGATACAGGTCGGAAACCGCTATGCCCAGCTCGTGCTGGATTTTAATAAAGAGACAGGAGAGGAGCTCGACGCGGAGGCGCTCGCCCTCGACCCCCTGCTCACCACGCTCGTGTTCGTCAACAGGAACGACGACTCGCTCTGGAGCTACTCGCTCTAATCATATGCGGGGCCGGAATCAGACTCCGACAGCCGCTACCGGAGTCTGATTCTTATCGAGATCCCGTCGGACATACCACTCTTGCAGAGTGCCGGCGAGGTTCGTGGTGATGAAGTAAATGGCGATAGCGCCGGAGGTCGTGTAGGAGATCGTCCCGATAAGGAACGGGAAGACGTATTTGAGCTGGAGGCCCATAATCCTCTGAAAATCATTCTGCATCCCTTTCTCCGGAGACGGTTTCAACGTCCCTGAAAGCGCCACGTGCGCCTGGAAGAATTGGGAGATCCCCGCAAGAAGCGCGAGAACGATGCTCTTGCCGGCGACCGAGATAATCCCGAGAAATTCGAGGGAGATGGAACCGGGGATAGGAGTGAGTGCATAGAGCCGTGCTGTGTTGATGGTCGAGAATGGCTCGTAGAAGAAGACCCAGTAGAGCGCGAGAAGGACGGGGATCTGGATAAATACCATCAGGATGCTCGCAAAAGGGTTTACCTTTGCCTCGCGGTAGAGCGCGAGCGTCTCGAGAGCCTCTTTCTCTTTGTCGCCCTTATGCTTCCCCTTCATTTCTTTTATTTTCGGTTCGAGGACCTTCATCGAACGCTGGGTGCGGGCGGCCGAGAGGGAGAAGGGGAGGAGGATGAGCCGGATAATGATAGTGAGAAGAATGACGGCGACACCGACGTCCCCGCCAGGCACGAGCGCGACGAGCGCAACGAGCGCGTTATAGATCGGATCGTAGAATGCGGCGTGGAAAAAGGTCGATATCACGATAAATGGGCGTTAGTGTTGGTGTCGGAAAAGGTCGGCAAGCTCCATTCGAATATGCTCATAGCTTACACTACTTACGGCCGAACGGGGGAAGATGATGGCGGCTGGCGGGAGAGGTATCGTCCGGAGCGCCGCGAGCACGCGGCGCCGTATCTTGTGCCTTGTTACCGAGAGACGGGCTATTTTATTCGGTATAACGACCGCATACCCCTTCCCGGCGCTTGGGAGAACGATGGAGAAATGAGCGGAGGAGAGGCGGCGGCCTTTGAGGGCGGCAGGGAACAGGGCGCGCGGAAACCTCTCTCGACGAGGAAGCACGGCGGCTTAGGCGGCGAGGCGCGTGCGGCCGGCGCGACGACGAGCGCGCACGATCTTGCGTCCTGCGCTCGTCTTCGAGCGAGAGAGGAATCCGTGGGTCTTCGCACGCTTCCGTTTCTTCGGCTGATAGGTTCTTTTTGTTGCCATACGGGACGAGGATTAGGTTATACACATAATACTAACAGGTTCTCCCCGAAACGCCACTGGTGCCTTTCGTCCGCACTCGGCGTATACTCGACGGTATCTATGGACAAGAGAAACCCGCGAGATCTTTGGGAATACGTGCTCACCCAAATCGAGCTTTCGATATCGGCGGCAAACTTCAACACCTGGTTCCGCAACAGCTTCATTGTGAAGATAGGGGAGGACGGCGTAGTGTATGTCGGCGTACCGAGCCAATTTTTCAAAGACTGGTACCTGAAGAAATTTCACTCCCTGCTCCTGAAAATCGTCCGGGATGTCTCGTACGAGTTCCGTAATATCGAATACCTGATTGTGAAAGACGAGAACCGTAAGGCTCCGAAAGAAATCAAGAGTGTGCAGGGCGCTATGGGGCTTCAACTCGACGAGTTCTACATAAATAAAAGCGACAATTTGAACCCGCGGTACACGTTCGACACATTTGTTATCGGCTCGTTCAACAACCTTGCTTACTCGGCTTCGCAGGCCGTCTTAGCGCGTCCGGGTATCACCTATAATCCTCTTTTTATCTACGGTGACACCGGTCGCGGTAAGACACACCTTATCCAGGCAATCGGCAACCAATATAAAAAGAATCATCCTTCGCAGAAAGTCTTTTATCTGACTTCGGAAAAATTCGTCGTTGATTATACGGATTCAGTGCAGGCCGGGACGGCAAACCGCTTTAAAGAGAAATACCGTCATTATGACCTGCTCATCATGGATGATATCCAGTTCCTCTCGAAGAAGGAGCGGAGTGAGGAAGAACTTTTCCATCTCTTTAATGCGCTCCACGACACGAACAAGCAGATCATCTTCTCCTCCGATCGTGCACCGCTCGCTATTCCCGATATTGCTGAACGTTTAAAGGGTCGCTTGGCGAGCGGGATGACGGTCGATATAGGAGAACCGGACACCGAATCGCGTATGGCTATTGTGAGGAGAAAAACTGCGCTAAATAACATTATGTTATCTGATGACGTTATTGAATACATCGCTACCTCTATATCCGGCTCCATTAGGGAATTGGAAGGGATGGTAAACAGTATCGTCTGCCATGCGCAGGCGAAGGGATCTGCGCCGGATATAGCAGAAGTCCGTCAGTCGCTCCGGTCTTTTACGAGGCCGCAGAAGAATATATCGGTTAAGAATGTCGTCGATAAGGTCGCCGAATATTACGGGATAGACGAGGAAAGTATCTACGAAAAAACACGGAGAAGGGAGGTGGTGCGCCCGCGACAGGTGATTATGTATATCCTCCGTGAGGATTTCAATATCTCTTACCCGACTATCGGTACAAAACTCGGCGGCCGCGACCACACGACAGTTATCCACTCCTGTGAGAAGATAAAGCGTGAATTGCTTGTGGACAACGAGCTGATAAAAGAGATTCAGAATATACGCTCTCTTCTTGTATGAAATATGTACTTTCATTATCAACACGATTGTTGTATTTTTTAAAAAGAAATACTCAATATCCTACTCGCTTTTATCGGTTTATCCCCTTATCAACACCCCTAATAAGAATTGTATGAATATTTCAATAGAAAAAAGAATCCTCTCTGATGCGATCCATACAGCGGTGCGTTTCACTGAAAAGAAAAGCGCCACACTCCCTGTTCTCTCCTCGATTCTTATTATCGCCGGCGACGATGGAATTAAGATGCGGGCTACCAACCTCGAAGTAGGTATTGATTTAAAACTTAAAGGAGAAATTATTACTCCCGGCGTCGCCGCAGTTCCTGCGACTATTCTCCAACAAATAGCCAGTTCTCTCACGCATGAAGGAAATATAATCCTCGATCATACAGGGGATATCATTTCTATTACGAGCGGTACGGGGAAAAGCTCCATTAAAACAGTTCCTTATGATGACTTTCCTTCTATTCCGTTTCCGGAAAATTCAAAAAACAGAATAGTTATACCAGGGATTCTTCTTCGAAATCTCTTCACCTCTATTTCTTCCTGCGCCTCATCTTCAACAGTCCGTCCGGAGCTTGCGAGTCTATATCTCTCTATAGAAGGGGGAGTTCTTACTGCAGTCGCGACAGACTCCTTCAGGCTTGTCGAGAAAAAAATTCCTCTCTCGAATAAAGGCACCCAAGGGAAATTCCTTATTCCGGCAAAAAATACTCTTGAAATAGCCCAAGCATTGCCGGATGAAGATATTATTATGTCGTTCGACGAGCACCAATGCGCATTTATCGGGAGTATGGGGATGATAGTCTCGCGGCTCACGAACGCTGTGTATCCCGATTATCGGCAAATCATACCGAAAGAATCGATTGTCGAAGCGGTTGTATTACGGAAAGACTTCGAGTCTGCATTAAAACGGACGAGTATATTCTCCGATTCCTTCCAAAAGATAAAAGTCAGCTTCAATCCAAAGAAAGAGACGCTTTCATTCTTCGCTAAAAATGCCGATATCGGAGAGTCTTCCGAAGCGCTTCCTGCTCGCGTATCAGGCGGAGCGCTTGACCTCTCTTTTAATCACAGATATCTCTCATCAGCGCTCTCTCTTACTTCAGCAGAGAGTCTTTCTCTGCTCGCGGCTGGTATCGGCCGCCCGCTTATTATAAAAGGAGTAAACGACACATCACTTCTCTATCTTGTTTC
>CAYHFY010000024.1:0-7823 GCA_964356085.1 uncultured Candidatus Saccharibacteria bacterium | reverse complement strand
GAAACCTCGCCGCTTGGCGAGCGAGACTATCTTTTCCATCAGGTTCTGGTCGGCCATAGAGAGAGCGTATACGAAATCGTGGCTTATTGCACGACCGCCTTTGCCGAACTGTAGCCAGGATCGCCCTTGATGTCGGTCGTGACGGGCTCGGCCGCCGCGGATACCTGCACGCCGGCGAAACGATCGTATCCCGAGAAAATCGCTCTGCCGGTCAAAAGCGGCGCGCTCCCCCTCTGCGAGGTCGAGGGGACAATCGAGACCTGAAAGAAACCCTGCGTAGCGGCGCCCTGTGCGAGGTCGCCGGGACTCCACGAGACGGTGCGCGATACCTCGTTGTAGGAAAAGGAGCCTGCGCCGCCAGTAAGGCCGGTATACGAGACGTAGCCGGGCAGAGTAGCCGTTACCGACCCGCCTGCGACAGCGCTCCCCTTATTCTCTACGCCGAAGACGACCGTGTAGGTCGTCGCTTGATCCGCCTTTGGCGGGATAGGGCCGCTGTTGGAGAGGGACCCGCCGGCGTGGAGCGCGGACGCCGAGAGCACGACCGTGGTGGCGACCTTCGCGGTCTTCGTTATGAAAGCTCTTACCTCTTCCGGCACGTTCGTCTGGCCTACGCGCGTTCCGGAGACGGAAAGGGAAAGAGTGATGGTCGGCGCCGCGCCGAGAGCCTCCGCCGGCAATACCGAAAACGAGAACATCCCCGTTCCCGAAGCGCCGGGCGGGAGCGACGCGAGCGAGGAATCGGTATCTCGGCTGAAGACGACCGTGCGGTCTGCGGAACGATAGAAGCCATTTGTGGTCTTGATGCTGTTGTAATCGACAGCCGAACCCGAGATCGCGACGGCGACTTCCGCATTCGTAATACTTACCGGAAGCGTGTTCGCGTACGAGACTGTGACGCTCTGACTGCTCCCCGAAGAGACGACCGGATCCGCCTTCGTGTCGCCGCCGAGCGCGAGCGTCGCGCTGATAAAGGGCGCCGTTATCGCGACGGACGCATCCTGCGACATATAGACGACGGCGGGCGTCTGATCGGTCGGCGTGTTCGCCGTTCCAACTGTAAATTTAAAGACGCGCTGTTCCTTGTCCTGTCCGAAGAGCGTGCCAACGAGCGTTACTTCCTTACTCGCACCGGGGGAAATGGTGCCGAGGAGGAAGCTCGAATTATTCAAAGGGAGCGAGGACGACGTCGCAGAAAAGCCGAAGGGAAAGGCTCCCGCAAGGACGACATTGTCGAGCGGCACGGTCGCATTCGAGCGCACCGTGAGGGTAAAGGTAATCGGCTTGCCGGAGACCGTCTCGGAGAGCGTATCGACCGATATCGAAAGCGGCGTCGAGGAGATCGTGAGCGCATACGAAGTCTTCTTCTCGAACACCGCATTTGAGCGCGGCGTGGCATACGAGATCGTCACCGGCAGGGAGACGCTCTCGCCCGCCCTGCCGAACACAACGGCCTTTATCGAGCGGGTGGCCGTCGCGCCGCTCTCGAGCGTGCCGATAGTCCCGCTATAGCGCGGATACGCCTGGAGCACATTCCCCGCTTCCCGCGTGCCGGCCGGAAACTCTATCTCGATGGTCACGTTCTCGAGCGCGACCGGATTCCTGTTTGTAATGACGAGCGAGAACGGGACCGTATCCCCGCCCGCTATCGCCGTCGGGCCTTGTATGTTGATATCCACCTTGTCTACCGAGACCGTATTGCCGCCGAAGTAGAACAGGTAGCCGACGACGCCGGAGGAGGCGAGGAAGAAGAGGAGTGCGGTGGCGAAGAAGATACCAGCGAAGCGCAGATGCCGCTTCGCCTTCTGTGGCGCCGATTTCTTCGAACGGTCTTCCCAAGCGTGCGGCAACGAGCGTTCGCTTACCCCGCCGAACGGCGCGTTCATATCTTCAAGAACGGCGTGCGGGTCGTAGAGGCGCCGGCGAGCGCGTTCAAGGGAGCTAGTATCGTCGTCTGACTGTGGCGGCATAGACGGATTAAGTATACCGCGCGGAAGCGACGGGCGGGCGCGGAATCCTCTTACAGCCCCGACGCGGCGATACCGCGATTGATGCGCGCCACGTAGGCGAGACGATCGCGGCCGATCTCGGCGAGAAGCGGACTAGCAAACGCAGGTTCCCCGCTCGGGAAGCCGCCTGTGTCGAGTCCGAGCGCGGAGAGTGCGCGGAGCACCGCGAGCACCTCGGCGGCGTCATGTTCAGGCTCGGGGAGCGAGGCGAGAGCCTCGAAGAAGCCGCGGATAATCGGAAAGAGGCCGGTATCGCGATCTTCGCCGGCGACAAGACGGAGAAACAGGTTCGAGACGCGGGCCGCGCGGGCGCGATCTCCCGCTCGCGGCATCCGCGCGAACCAATTCTCTTCGAGCACCGAGCCCGCGACGCGCCACCCCTCCTTCCCTCGCACGAGTACCAGAGAGCTCTCGGCAAATGTCGCGAGCGCTGGGGCGAGTTTGGCACCCGACGCGCGTACACCCTGCGCGAGAGCGCGCACGAGTCCGAGCTCGCTCGTGAGCACCGTCACGAAAACGCTCTTCTCACCGACCGGCGAGCGGGAGAGCACGATGCCGCGCGTTTCGTATTTATGTCTCACGGATAAGATCGAAATGCGCAACGCCGGTCGACAGCACTGCCGAATACTTCCCCTCCGGGCGCGTCTCCGTACGCACGATATCCCTCGGCGAAAATCCCTCCGTCTTACGCGCATCGGCCACGGCGCGCGCCATCTCGCGCTCGTCGCCTTCCTTGCGGAGCGCATCTGTTATCTCAAAATCTAATTTTATTTCTGGACTCTCTTTTGTCAGATAAACCTCTTTTACGTTCAATTCCTCTTTTATAAGAGACTTGTATTCCTCAATATGAGGAGTTTCTTCTGAAAAATCGTCAGTTGCTCCTATTGTTAGTTTGGAGAGTGGTTGGCGCACTTTTATACCCGCCTTCTGCCGGAGCATGAGTGCTTCAGATGCAAAGATGCGCACGCACGCCATCGCGTCGACAAGTTCAGTGTCGCGAGCATTGGAAACCTCCGGCCAATCAGCCAGATGCACGCTCTGCAGATCGTTCTCTGCCCGCACGCTCTGGAATATCTCCTCCGCGATAAACGGCATCGAGGGCGCCAGGACTGCGGAGAGCGTATAAAGCGCGTAGCGGAGCGTCGCCAGCGCCTCTGTCTTTTCAGCCCCCTCCTCCTTGAAACGGTCGCGAGAACGGCGAACGTACCAGGCGGAAAGGTCGTCGATAAACGGCGCGATCGGGCGCGTCGCCTTATCCAGCGCGTAGCTGTCGTACCCTTCGGTCGTCTCGCCGACGAGCGCCGCGAGGCGCGCGAGAATCCATCGGTCGAGGATATTCTTGCTTGTATCTGCGCGTTCCGTTCCATCTTCAAAGAGTTTATAAAACGCGAGCACGTTGCGGAGGCGACCGATATTCTTCTTTGCGGCTTCGTCGACGCCGCCTTCCGAGAACGCCAGGTTCTCGGCCTGCATCACAGGTGAGGAGAGAAGATAGAGACGGAGCGCGTCGGCGCCGTATTTCTCGACCACCTCCATCGGATCAGGATAATTCTGGAGCCGCTTCGACATCTTCTTACCGTCTTCGGCGAGCGCGGTGCCGTTGACGATTGCGTTCTCGAACGCGCGCGTGTTGAAAAGCGCTCCGGCGAGCACGTGTAGGTAATAGAACCAGGCGCGGGTCTGATCAAGCCCCTCCGCGATGAACTTCGCGGGAAAGGCCGCCTCAAACCGCTCTTTCTGTTCAAAGGGATAATGCATCTGCCCATAGGGCATCGAGCCGGAGTCGAACCAGGTGTCGAGCACGTCAGGAATACGCCGCATGTCTCTCCCGCAGGCACACGGCACGACGATCTCGTCGACGATGTGCTTATGCAGATCGTCGACTTTCTTCCCGCTCGCCTCCTCGAGCTCTGCCCCGCTCCCGAATACCCGTACGCTCTTGCAATCTTCGCAACGCCAGAGAGGGATAACGCTCGCCCAGAAACGTTGACGAGATATAGACCAGTCGCGCGCGCCCTCGAGCCACTTGCCGAAACGCCCCTCCTTGATATGCGCGGGCGACCAGGCGATGCCCTCGGCGTTCTCGAGCAGATTCTCTTTTATCTTCGTTACCGCGACGAACCACGAGGAAGTCGCATAATTAAGCAGAGGTGTGTCACAGCGCCAACAGTGCGGATACGCGTGCGTAATATTCTCTTTTGAAAAAAGCGCCCCGCTGTCCTGGAGATATCTCACTACCGCGATATCTGTCCCGAGCCGCACCGAGTCGTCATCGGAGCGCGGTTTCGCCTCCATGTCGGCGAAGTCCCATGCCTCCGGCTTTATCGTCCCGTCCATATTCACGTGCTGTATAAACGGCAGATGTTCCCTCTTGGCGAGCTCCCAGTCGTCCGCGCCGAAAGCCGGCGCTTCGTGCGCGATTCCCGTGCCGGTATCGGTCGTTATAAAATCCGCCGCGTACACCTTCCAGCCGTTCTCGCGATCTTTCAGCGACGGATCGTTGTAGTAATACCAGAACGGCGGTTCGTATTCGACGCCGACGAGCTCTGAACCGCGCAGAGTCGCGACCGGCATCCCGAGCGTGTCCGCACGATTCTTCGCGGCGATGACGTACCCACCATCTGCTTGATACGCCCCATACTCGATGTCGGCCCCGACCGCGAGAGCGACGTTGCCGGGAAGCGTCCACGGCGTCGTCGTCCACGCGAGAAGATATACTGCGCCGGACAATCCGATTGTTTCCGGATTCTTCACCTTGAACTTCACCGTCACCGCGATGTCTTTCACGTCCTTATATCCCTCGGCGACCTCCTGTTGGGAGAGCGTCGTCTCACAGCGCGGACAGATGTGCATCGAGCGGTAATCCTCGTACACGAGTCCTTTGTCGTATATCTGCTTGAAGACCCACCACACGCTCTCCATGAACGGCTTATCCATCGTGCGGTACGCATGCTCCATATCCGCCCAGCGCCCGATGCGCGGGATGAACGTCTTCCAGTACTCGACGTAGGTCAAGACTCGCTCGCGACAGCGCTCGTTGAACTTCGCAATGCCGTATGCCTTGATGTCCTTCTTGTGCTTGAATCCGAGCTCCTTCTCCACGATGTTCTCTATCGGGAGTCCGTGACAGTCCCAGCCCCAGACCCGCGGCACGCGATAGCCACGCATCGTGAAGTATCGCGGCACGGCGTCCTTGATGACGCTCGCAACGATGTGTCCGTAATGCGGCGTGCCGGTCGCAAACGGCGGCCCATCGTAGAAAACGTATTCGCCCTTCGGAGACTCCTTCGCGAGCGACTTCTCGAAGATGCGCTCGCGCTCCCAGAACGCGAGAATTTCTTCTTCCCGCCTTGCGGCTTCAGACTTCTCGAGCATATTGCTTTTCATAGTATCACCTGTTATACTATCTGCATCACCAACGGAGAAGATAGCCCTACAAGGTTTCGTCCTTGTGGGGCCTTCTCTTTTTTGCATATTCTAATTTCCCCTCCAACTCGTTCATATACCGAAGGTAGGGGCGGAACGATTTAAACTTAAGCAGAGCTGAAAATCTAAACCTATTCGGAATCAGGACTGCTTCGAGTTTGTTCTGTCCGAGCAGGTACTGTACGAGACAATAAAAATCTCCGTCTCCGGTTACGATAACCGCCTTTCCGTAATTTGGATATTCAATCATCGCATGCAACACCAATTCGGCATCACAGTTGCCCTTTGTCGTTCCATCCTTATATTCGAGTGTTGGTTTGAAAATGCAGATAAATCCCGCTTCTTGCAAAGACGTATATAAGTCGGTGTTCCCTTCGATATATCCGATGAAGAGTAGCGCTTTCGATACGCCATACTTCTCCTTCAGGTAGATGCGGAAACGTCTGAAGTCGAGTCGCCATCCGAGCGTGCGGATAGACAGATTCACATTCTGACTGTCGATAAATGCGTAATTGTTCCTCGCGGGACTCTCGCGCAGAGCGGCTTCTGATTTTCTCGGCATATCCGTCATATCCGCTTATCCTAGCGTTTACTGACCGAAAATGGAAACGGCCGTAGGAATTCCTACGGCCATCCTGGACAAGCGGTCAACAAGCCCTCATAAAGGGGGCGCCGCGGAAATACTGTTGCCGGCGAATCTTCGTCGTAGTGCGCGTAGCGAAATGCCGTCTCAGCATTTTTCTGGCGTAACGAATAACGCGCTCGGGGATCCTTTTTAGATCGGTGACAACTTTGCACAGTCCTTGTTGTGCACGAATGCAGATTTCGCTGACTGAACAACCGCAACGTCTTGCGGCTGCCTCAACAATCGCGATGCGCCTCTTATTACGATCAATCTTGGCCATCAATCCCTCCAATAAGCAGTTGTGACCGCCGACAGGTACGGTCTGTTCTCGAATCTAGCGCGCTCGCCCTGCGTGTGCAACATCACATCCTCTCCGGGATGGGGATACCGAGAAGAGTGAGGCCGTTGATCATCGTGTTCGCAAAGGCGCGCGCGACGCGCTGTTTATATGCTTCTTCCGGAGACCCGAGGACCTGCTCGCTTGCATAAAAAGAGTTCCACGCGCCCGCGAGCTCGGTGAGATACGTCGCGAGGAGGTTCGGCGCGAGCTCGCGCGCGGCGCGCGCGGCGACCTCCGGATAGTGCAGGACGAGCCGCTCGATAGCATAAGGTTCTGCGGGCTCTCCAGTGCCGCCTTCTCCGACAGCGCCATAGGTGAGTATCTTCTTTGCGCGCACGAGCGCGTACTGCAGATACGGCCCCGAGTCGCCTTCAAGCGAGAGCGACTTCTCTTCGTCAAAAATAATGTCCGAGCCAGGTGCCTGTCGCAGGACCATATATTTAATCGCGCCGACGGCCACCTGCTCGGCGACGAGCGGATCCGGGTTCTTCTCGCTCGCCTGCCTGACGACTTCTTCGATAAGCTCGGCGGCGGTGACGACGTTCCCCTCGCGCGAGGACATCTTGCCTGAAGAGAGCTTCAGGAAGCCGGTCGCCACGTGCGCCGTCTTCGCGGCGAGGAGCGGCGCGACGTCGGAGAGCGCCGCAAGCACGGTCTTAAAACGTCCCGTTTGTTCATTGCCGGTAATGACAACGGCCCTATCCGACGGCCACCGCTCTTCCTTCAAGAAAGCAAGCCCGATATCCTTCGCCTCATAGGTGGGCGTGTCGTGCGAAGTGATAAACACCATCGTGTGCACCCCCTTCTTCTCTCCGTTGTAGATAATCGCACCGTCGCTCTTTTGGAATATGCCTTTCTCGAGCCCGTCGCGCACAACGCGCAGGCCGGTCTCGGTCGTATCACTATCGAAAAACTCAAAGTCGAAATGCGTGCCGAGGAGCTTCCAGATTCTGCGGAACTCCCCCACCGACACGTCGCGCCCCTTGCGCCAAAGCTCCATAAGCTCGCGATCTTCGCCGGCATATATCGCCTGATTAAGCGCGTCTATCTCCGCCTTCGCGCTCGGGTCGCTTTCATATGCGCTTGAGCCTGCGACATAAGCCGCGCCTATCTCGCCCGCAGTCGCGGGTTCGCTCGTACCGGCTTTGCGCAGTCCCCAGAGCGCCTTCGCGACGTTGGGCCCGATGTCCCCGCCGAAGGTGTCGCGTGCGACCGCCGCGCCCGCATTCTCGATAAGGCGCGACACCGCCTCGCCCACAACCGTCCCGACCAAGTGCCCGATATGCATCTCTTTAAACGCATTCGGATTGGAATATTCGACCATGACGCGCTCCCCCGCCTCTGCGCTCCCCTTCCCCCACTCCTCTCCTTTCGCATCCGCCTCCGCTGTCGCAAGCGCTACGGCCTCGCGCGAGAGCGTGAT
>CAYHFY010000023.1:2323-8333 GCA_964356085.1 uncultured Candidatus Saccharibacteria bacterium | reverse complement strand
CGCCCCGGGGGGCCCCCCCCCGGGGGGGGGGGGGGGGGGGGGGGGGGGGGGCCGCGGCGGGGCCCCCCCCCCGGGCCCCCCCCCCCCCCCCGACGGTGCTCTTCACCAAAGCGCTCTCTAACGCCGCAGGGCGCGTCGATATTATCGCTTCCGTCGAGAATAAGAACTTGGCCGCCGCCGCGAAGAATGTCCCCTACCGCATCTCGCTCTTCGACGCTCGGCAGACGCTGATAAAAGAGGCGAGCGGCACGCTTGACTTGCCGCCCGGAGCGACGGTGCCGGTGTTCGTCCCCGGCGTCGCTTCAGGGGGAGAGGAGGTCGCGACGGCGTTTTTGAGCATCGCGGCCGGCGCGATAAAGTGGTACACGCTTTCAGCTAGTGCGCGCAGTGTGCCACTCGTGTCGAGCGCGAAGCAGGGCGGTACGCTCTCCGCTCCTCGCGTCGAGGCGATACTCGAGAATCCGACGACGGCTCCGATAAACGGCGTGCGGGCGATAGTGATGGTGCGCGGCAAAGAAGGGAACGTCATTGCCGCATCGGAAACGATCATATCCTCGATTCCTGCAGGCGGGCAGGCGACGGCGATATTTACCTGGAACGAGGCGTTCGGGGATACGCCGGCCGCGATAGAAGTCGCGCCGATTGTCCCGCTTCCGTGAGACTGCTGAATAAATCTTCAAACGCCCTCTTCGCTTTCTGCGGAGACTGGACACTCCTCCTCCCCGCCGTCGCGCTCTCCCTGGTGGGGATGCTTACCATGAGCACGTTCGGACAGGATTCGTCGCTTGCGTCGCGGCAGATACTCTGGCTCATCATCGCGCTCGGCGTCTACACCGGCCTTTCAGCGATCGATATGCGTTTTATCCGCCGGACGCCGTTCGTAATGGCGTTGTACCTGATCTCCTTCGCGCTCCTTGCCGCCCTCCTCCTCTTTGTCGAGCCTGTGATGGGCGCCCGCGCATGGTTCTCCTTCGGCCCGATCTCCTTCCAGCCGGCAGACCTCGCGAAGCTCGCGCTCCTCGTACTCCTCGCGAAGTATCTCTCGCGCCGGCATGTCGAGATCAGCGATTTCCGCCACATCATCGTTTCAGGAGCGTACGCATTTGCGCTTACGGTCCTTATCCTCGTCGAGCCGGACATGGGCAATGCCATCATCTTCGGCACGCTCTGGCTCGGCATGATGCTCGTCTCGGGCATATCGAAGAAGCACCTCGCCATCCTTGGGTGCATCGGCCTTATCGTCGCCTCGGTACTCTGGTTTGAAGGGTTGAAGCCCTATCAGCGCGCCCGCATCGTCTCATTCATAAATCCGGCGAGCGACATCCGCGGTTCCGGCTACAACGCTTATCAGGCCAAGATTGCGGTCGGCTCCGGCGAGCTCTTCGGCAAGGGTATCGGCTACGGCACCCAGTCGAAGCTCCGCTTCCTGCCCGAGTATCAGACGGACTTCATCTTCGCCGCATTCGCCGAAGAATGGGGATTCGCGGGCGTCGTACTCCTCTTGTCGATGTATGCTCTGCTCTTCGCGCGTCTCGCACAGATCGCCCGCGCCGCCGCGACCAACTTTGACGTATTTTTCACGCTCGGCGCGCTTATCCTCTTTGCGGCGCACGTTACGATACACACCGGCATCAACCTCGGCCTCCTGCCCGTCACCGGCACGACGATACCCTTTATGAGTTCGGGCGGCTCGCATCTCCTGCTCGAGTTCGCCCTGCTCGGCATCGTTACCTCGCTCGCGCGCCACGGCCACGGCGCTTCTCGCGACCCGAGCGCAAACGAGTATCTAGGCGGTTGAGGTGTATACGGCGATCGTCTTTTCTACCATACGATCGAGAGTGAAGTCGTCCATATCAAGCGCATCAAGTATGTCGGGTATACCGCCGATGCGGTTTGTGCGGAGGGGGAGGCCTGCCGCTTTAGCTTCAAGAAGTACATAGGCGAGCCCCTCTTTAAGGGAGGGGAGCGCGAATTCATCGAAGCCCCGTAATGCGTCCTGTGCGGGCATAAAGCCGAACAGCTTCACTCGATCTTGCAGTCCGTATTCACGGATTTTCGCTTCGAGATACGGGCGCAGTTCTCCCTCGCCGACGATCGCGACGTACATCGCGGGATTCCCCCGTGCCTCTTCGATAAGTGCTATCTGATTCTTATTTTTATTCAGCTCTCCTATCGTGCCGGTAATGTGCGCGTTTGCAGGGAATGCGTGCCGTATGCATTCGCCGGAGCCGAAGCGCATATGCAAATCGATGCCGTTATGGATAAGGCGCATTTTCTCCGCGCAGAAAGGCAGACGCTTCCCGAGGCGAAGTTCGTTCGTCGAGATGACGATAACGGTATGCGATAGGAGTGCCGTGATCCACGAGCTTGTCCATACGAATATCCTCCACACGATGTTCCTCTTCTCCATAAAGGGCCATCCGTGAGCGGTAAAAATTATGTTCCGTACGCCAAGGAGTCGCGCCGCGAGTGCGCCGAGACCGCCCGCTTTCGAGCTGTTGAGGTGCACAATGTCCGGTCGCGTCGCGCGTATGGCTTTGTATATCGCGAAGAATCCGCCGATGTCGTTGGTGATGGAGAGGTCGCGCTGTACAGAGGCGAGCGAAAGGACGGGGATGCCCGCTTCGCGGAGCTTCTTCGACAGCGCGCCGTCACCTCCGACCGCCACTGTTACTGCGAACTCGTTTTCGGGGAGAGAGATGGCGAGATCATAGACATACCTTTGCGCGCCGCCCCAGTTGGCCTTGGTGATAACGTAGAGTATGCGGGCGACCATAGAGGAGATAACCTTCGTTTGCCTTGGTAGGTTATATACTATATAAGCTTACCATAATGATTATCAGCGGCCGACGAGCTTCTCACCTCCTTTTCGCAGGCGACATAGTCGCCTTTGGTGTATCGCTGTACCTCACGCTGTGGCTCCGATATCTCGAAGTCCCGAGCGTCGCGACTTTAGCACCGTATATCGTGCCGTTCTCCCTCCTCTTCGCTATCTGGATACTCGTCTTCTACAGCGCCGGCCTCTACAGCAAGCGCCTCGCGCTCTTCCCGAGCCGCCTGCCGGACGCGCTCGCCAAGACGCAGACGGCGAATATCCTCATCGCGGCGTTGTTCTTCTTCCTTGTTCCCTCCTTCGGCATTGCGCCGAAGACGATTCTCGCGCTGTATCTAGCCGTCTCGCTCGCGCTTATATTCTTCTGGCGCCTCGCGCTCTATCCGAGCGTTTCGGCTGATCGCTTCCGCGAACGGGCGATATTGCTCGCGCGCGGGGCGGAGGCGGATGAGCTCTTCGATGAAGTGAACGGAAATCCGCGCTACGGCATCGAGTTCTCACGCGAGCTCGGAGCCGCGGCGGCGGCGATAGTCGTCGTTGACGCGGCGAACGCGGACGCGGCGCCCGCCGACAGTCTCGCGGAGAACGGGAAGCAGGTGGTCGCATTCGAAGATATGTATGAAGAGGTATTTGACCGCGTGCCGCTCTCGGAGCTCGGGCGGGCGTGGTTTCGCGAGAATGTCGCAGAGGAAAATTCTCTCGGCTATACGTTTGTGAAGCGGAGCATCGACCTTATCGGGGGGTCCATTATGGGATTCGTCACGCTCGCCATAGCGCCGTGCATCTATATCGCGAACCTGTTCGAGGGTTCCGGTGCGCTCTTTATCGAGCAGGAGCGTTTCGGCCGGTACGGCGCGCGGATAATCGTGTACAAATTCCGCAGTATGCAGAAGAACGATGCCGCCTCCAGCGAATGGATGCATGAAGGAGAGAATCGCGTGACCAGGGTTGGCGCGTTTCTGCGGCTCACGTCGCTCGACGAGTTCCCGCAGTTCATAAACGTCCTCAAGGGAGATCTCTCGCTCATCGGCCCGCGGAGCGACATTCTCGGGCTCGGGAGGCGGCTAGCCGAGGCTCTGCCGTATTACGAAGCGCGGTACTCGGTCGTGCCCGGCATCACCGGCTGGGCGCAAATCAATCAGCAGTATGAGCCCGGGAACGTAAGCCCGCAATCAATCGAGGAGACCAAGATGCGCCTCGCTTACGATTTCTATTATCTGAAGCATCGTTCCCTCGGGCTGGATATCATCATCGCGCTCAAGACGGTCAAGCGGATGTTCTTCCGTCTTAGCAGTTGGTGATGTATTCTCGACCTATGAAGCACTCGATTCTTATTACAGGGGCCGCAGGATACATCGGCGCGATGCTGGTGGAACAGTTCGCGAAGCGTGGCGATATAGAACGCATCATCGGTATTGATAAAGAGCCCCTGCCGGAAAATTTCCACACTGAGCCGAAGCTCGTCTATTTACACCTGAATACCGCTGACGCATGGGAGAGTGTCGCGCGTGAGTATCATCCCGATATCATCATCCACACTGCGTGGCAGATCCGCGAGATGTACGGCGAACAAGACGTTGAATGGAAGTGGAATATCGGCGGCTCCGACAAGGTATTTGATTTTGCGTTTGCCGAACCATCGGTGGAACGGCTCATCCACTTTTCGACCGTTGCTTCCTACGGCGCATTTTCGTCAAACACTCTTGAACATCGTTATACCGAAGTTGAGCCGTTTCGAAAGACACAGTATCTCTATGCGGAAGAAAAGAGAATCACAGAAGATCACTTGAAAGAAAAATATGAGAAAAGTGATAAGCATGCGGTGGTTGCGGTTGTGCGACCTGCGGCTATCACCGGCCCGCGCGGGCGCTATATGCGCATCCGCTTTGGTTTGCAGTCAGCGCTCGCAGGACAGCTGAAGGATTCGTTCGTGTACCGTCTCGTGTCGACACTTGTTGCGTTCGTTCCTGTTACGCCGAAGTGGCTCCGGCAGTTCATCCACGAAGACGACGTGGTCAATATCGTCGAGCGGCTTGCGTTCGGGGAGAAGACCGGTAAGTACGAAGTGTTCAACATCTGCCCGCCCGGCTCCGTAGTGCTCGGGGCGGATATGGCGCGCGCGGTGGGGAAGCGGCAATTGCCGATTTATCCCTGGATGGTGCGCATCGCGTTCCTCGTCTTCTGGCACTTAACGCGCGGGAAGATACCGACCGGTCGTGGTGCGTGGAAGAGCTACTCTTACCCGATTGCAGTCGATGGTTCAAAAGTGACGCGAATGCTCGGCTATCACTATCAGTATGCCGGTCCCGATGCATTTCAATATACTGACGGCGCGTACGAGAAGTATGTTCCCGAGGCACAAAGAAAACGCAAGGCATGATCATTGACGGTCGAGCTTTGGCGAGTGAGGTGCTCGCGCGCGCGAAAGCGCGCGCGGGAAAGCTTGGCCGCGTTCCGCGCGTGCTCGCTCTCGTCGCGAACGAGACGGCGGCGACGAAGTCGTATCTCGCGATTAAGTCAAAGCGCGCGGCAGATGCGGGCTGTGTGCTCGACGTGCGGCAATTCTCCGAATCGGTTTCAACCGAGGAGCTGAAAGCGGCTATTCAGACCTTCGACGCCGATGCGATTATCGTCCAGCTCCCTCTGCCAGAAGGTATTAATACGGCGGCCGTATGCGATGCTGTCCCGATAGGAAAAGATGCGGATATACTTTCTTCAACTGCCCGCGCCCATTTCGAATCTATGGACATCGTAAGTCCATATTTGCTCCCGCCGGTGGTCGGGGCGGTGCAAGATATTTTAGGATTTGGAAAGGTTGAGATAAGAGGGAAGGAAGCCGTGGTGATTGGGAAAGGGTTCCTTGTTGGCGCGCCGGTCGCCGCGTGGCTCACACGGCAAGGCGCGAACGTGGAAGTCATTGAGAATCTAGAGGACTTTTTTGGAGCAAGGGCTACCCTTGCTCAAGCAGACCTTGTTGTCTCTGGTGCCGGCTCGCCACATCTCATCAAGCCGGAAATGTTGAAGCAAGACGTTGTACTTATCGATGCCGGCACGAGCGAGTCAGACGGCACGCTTGTGGGCGATGCCGACCCTGCCTGCGCCGACAAGTGCTCGATCTTCACCCCCGTCCCCGGCGGCGTCGGCCCCCTCGCCGTCGCCAAGCTCTTCGAGAACGCC
>CAYHFY010000023.1:0-2223 GCA_964356085.1 uncultured Candidatus Saccharibacteria bacterium | reverse complement strand
TTGCCCTCGTCGCGGGGCTTTTGCTTGCTTATTTCGTCTGGACGACCCAGACAGACCCTGCGAGCCCCTATCGCTTCAAACTCGGCCTTGACCTCGCTGGAGGCACCGAATTGGTCTACAAGGCCGACATGAGCCAGACGGCGCCAGGGGAGCGTAAGGATGCGCTCGCCGCGCTCCAGGGCGTTATCGAACGGAGGGTAAACCTCTTCGGCGTCGCCGAGCCTCTCGTTCAGACGGAAGAGGCGAGCGCCCTCTCCGGCGTTACCGAGGATCGCCTTATCGTCGATCTCCCGGGCGTGACCGACATCAAGGCCGCTGTCGCCGCGCTTGGTGAGACGCCGACCCTGGAGTTCCGTCTCGCCGTCGCTCCGACCGGCCTTGAATCGGCGACGGGTACAATCGCCTTTGTCTCGACAGGGCTCACCGGACGCTATTTGGAGAGCGCGGCGCTTCAGTTCGGAAGCGGCGCGACGGCAGGCCTCGCCGCCCCGCAAGTTCTCCTTAATTTCAACAGCGATGGCGCGGAACTGTTCGAGAAGATAACGCGCGAACATGTCGGCGAGATGCTCGCTATCTTTCTCGATGGCCAACCCATCTCGACGCCGACTATCCAGGAGGCGATTCCGGGCGGTCAGGCGACCATCAGCGGCAACTTCACCGCGCCTGAAGCGCGCGACCTGGTGCGCAACCTTAACTTCGGTGCATTGCCGGTGCCAATAGAGCTCCAGAGCTCTTCGGCGGTCGGTCCGACCTTGGGCGCGGCGGCGGTGAGCGCCGGCGTCGCCGCCGGCATCATCGGCTTCGCCATCATCGTGCTCTTCATGCTCGCCTGGTATCGCCTGCCCGGTCTCGTGGCCTCGGTCGCGCTCGTCGAGTATGTCGCGTTCATGCTCGCGGTTATCAAGGTGATACCTGTGACGCTCACCGCCTCCGGCATCGCGGGATTCATCATCTCGGTCGGTATGGCGGTCGACGCGAACATCCTCATATTCGAGAGAACCAAGGAGGAACTGCGCGGCGGCAAGTCCCCGAGGGAAGCGGTGCATATCGGCTTCTCGCGCGCATGGCCGGCTATCCGCGACGGACATCTCACGATGATCATCTCGGGCATCATCCTCTTCTGGCTCGGCACCTCGATCGTGCAGGGCTTCGCGCTCGTCTTCGTGCTCGGCGTCCTCGCTTCCTTTATCTCCGCCGTATCGCTCTCGCGCGTATTTCTGCTCGCGCTCGTGCCAGAGACGGAAGGGCAGGGTGCCTGGCATTTCCTGCTCGGTTCCGGTTTCCGTAAACAATAGAATATCCTATGTATATCGTCGAACATCGCGGATTCTTCTTCTGGCTCACGGGGCTTATCCTCGCGGCCGCTATCGGCGCGATCGCGTTTTGGGGATTGCCGCTCGGCATCGACTTCACCGGCGGGTCGCTTTTGCAGGCAAACTATCATCAGGGCGAACGGCCGGAGCTCGCATCCATCCAAGAACGGATTGACGGCCTCTCGCTCGGGCATGTCTCCGTCCGCGCCTTCGGTGACGACGGCATCTCTCTCCGCACGCGCACCCTCTCGCCGGAGGAACATGATGCCTTGCTTGCCGCGCTTTCTGACTCCGCCATCGCGACAGAGCTTTCTTTCACCTCGGTCGGTCCGGCACTCGGGAGCCAATTCACGGACAAGGCGCTTTGGGCGATATTCGCCGTCGTGCTGGTCATCGTGCTCTATATCGCCTTCGCCTTCCGCAGGGTGTCGCGGCCGGTGCCGAGCTGGGGATATGGTCTTACGACGGTCGCAATGCTCGCGATCGATATTGTCGTGCCGGCTGGTTTCTTCGCGGCGTATGCGCATTTCACCGGAGCGGAGGTTGACTCGCTCTTCGTCGTCGCCCTCCTCGCTCTTCTCGGGTATGTCGTAAATGACATTATCGTCGTCTTCGACCGTGTGCGCGAGCATCTCGCGCGGAATGAGCGGGAAGGGAATAAAGAGCCGTTCGAGACGACGATAGGAAAGTCTATCGACGAGACTATCACGCGCTCGATCAACACCTCGCTCACCGTCGCGCTCGCGCTTATCGCGCTTATCTTCTTCGGCGCGGAGGCGACGCGCGACTTCGCGCTCGTGATGCTCGTCGGTGTCGTCGCCGGCACCTTCTCCTCTATCACCCGTTCCGCGCCGCTTCTCATCCCTCTCGCGAAGTGGTTTTCTAAATAATGATTATCGGTATTGCCGGC
>CAYHFY010000022.1:0-8697 GCA_964356085.1 uncultured Candidatus Saccharibacteria bacterium | reverse complement strand
ACATCCCGTATCTCTATGGAGCGGACAAACGGCGTCTCCTGCGAGTCGGGGAGATTCTGCTGTTGGCTGTACAGGGCGTTGGCGAGAAGGTAGAGCGGGGCCGTACAGACATTGCCCGGACACGCGGAGAGCGGCGGGCCGTCGCTCTCCACCGGATCAAGCGTGCATACCTGCGGAGAGCGGCAGACAGCGGCCGGCGAAGCGGCGAGGAAGTCCTGCCACGCGATGTCCGACACGTTAGGGCCGCCCGCAGAATACGCGGCGAGATAGGTGTCGTCGCGCACTCTGCGCACGTATTCGACGCCCTCCTGCGCGAGGTATGACGCGACGAGCTGGTCGCGCGAAGTCTCGGCGGCGACGATGGCGCGGTTCGCGGTGTAGAGCGGCCCAGCGACCGAGAGGGTCAAAATAGTGATTGCTACCAGCGTTTCGATAAGCGTGAATCCTTTCATATCTATAAGTCGCTTCCGCGCATCGTCGCTCCCGTCTCGACGGTAAACTTCTCCTCCTTCCCTGCCGCATACGGGACCGAGCCTTGAGCGACGATGGTGACGTGGGGCTGGTAGCCGTCGCCTGGAGCGGTGCCGAAGACGTAGAAGGTCAGCGAGGAGACGACGACCGACGGATCGGTAAGGGAAACGGGAACGGAAACACCGTTCTGCTGCGTAATCGCGCCGTTTTCAAGCGTGTAGGTCACTCCCGCCCCGTCCGGGCCGACGAACGAGAACGCTTCGGCGCCGCCCGGACAGTCGCCGCCGCCACAGGAGTAGCCACTCCCGCTCCGGATGGTGCGCGTCATCGTCTCAAGCGCGAAAGAGAGATTGTCGATGCCGGTCGCGATACCCTGCGCCTGGCGGTTGACGCCTATCATCATCAGATACGCTCCGGAGGCAAGGAGCATCACGAGCGCGAAGAGCCCGACCGCGACGATAAGCTCGACGAGAGTGTACCCTCGAGAGATTGTAGGAGGTAGGTTGTAGGGGGTAGGTTTGGTCATGAACAAGAGGCGGCGTTCGCGTTTATCTGGCCCGACGAGCCGACCGAGACGTACTGTGAGGAACCCTGCGGCGAGGAGATGACGAGGCACGCCGCCGTCACGCGGAACGCCGGATCCTCCGAATACGAGCCGTCTTTGCTCATGAACGGATCGGGGTTCGGGCGTGAGAAGACGATGTCGAGCGACGTCAATCCTTCGCTCGCGCACGACCAACTGCCGAGCGAGTACGCGCAGATGTCGCTCACCGTCATGCCGTTCCCGAGCTTATACGCCTGCACGGTCGTGTCGCCCTCCGTATAGACGTGGTCCCCGGGCTTGCAGTCTGGCGTCGCGCCGGCGCAAGACACGCCGCCCGCAGTATCGGCGAAGAACGTAAAAGAGTCAGCAGACCCTCTCACGAAGTGAACGCCGTATCCGACATTTGCGGCCGCGCCGACTCCGCGGCTCCCGAGACCGTAGGTCTGCGCGGAGCGGAGCGTGAGCGCGATGTCGTAGGCGGTGTTCGCGAGCACGAGCGTCTTGTTAAAGGAGCTCTGATTATTGAGCACGATGGAGGTGACGACAGCGACAATCGCGAGCACGACCATAAGCTCAATAAGCGTGAATCCCTTCTTCAAGCTCAAGGCAAGATTGCGACGAAGAAAAATGGATTCCATTGGGTAAAGTACGCGAGGAGAAATCCTGCCGCCAGAAACGGGGCGAATGGCACCTCGCTACTCATTCTAGAGCCAGCAGGCCTGGCTAACAACAGCGCTATCCCGATGCACGCCCCTATCCAGAACGAGAAAACGAGTCCGGGAAACGCCGCGGGGCCCGTAAGGAGCGCGAGACCGAAGGCGAAGGGCGTGTCCGCGAAGCCCATAGCCCTGCCGCGCGAGAGGAAGTGGATGAGCGCGAGAAACGCGGCGATAAAGACGGCGATACGAAGCGTATCGTAGAACGTCGAGAGAGACGGGGCGCTCGCGGCGAGTGCGGCGGCGGAAAGCGCGACGAAGACGGCGAGAAGCGGGGTCGGCAGTATCTGGTGGGCGAGATCGTAGAGGACGAGCGCGAGAAGGAGGGAGAGCGCGAGAAGAACGAGCGGGAGCGCGAGGCCGAGGCCGAGCTTCGCGTACGCGAGGACGAAGAGCGCGCCGAGAAGCGCCTCCGAGAGAGGAAAAAGCGGCGAGAGCCGCGCGGCGCAACAGCGGGAGCGGCCGCGCGAGATGGCGTATGAGACTATCGGCACGAGCGCGAGCGGCGAGAGCCGCGCGGCGCAAGCGTCGCAGAACGAGCGTCCGAAGAGGAAGCTCTGTCCGGTAGAAAGGCGCGCGGCAAGCACTCCGGCGAAGCTCGCAGAAATCGCGCCGAGGATAAACAGCGCGACAGAGACGAGAAGCGTCATACGAGCATGATAGCAGAAATCCGCGGGTGTCCCGCGGGTTTCTGCTACAAATCGTTCGTCGAGAAACGAGAGTCAGTCAGATTAGCTTGCGGGGCACGCCGCAATCGCAGCGGCCGGAAATGCCGCCTGTATCACTCCCGCCTTTCCTGTCGAGTCGATACACTGATAGGTGTTTGCTGTCGCAGTGAGAGCGGCCGCGACAACGTAACCTGTTCCCGTCGAGGCGCAACCGACAAGTCCGGTGCCGTTTGCCGCGTCAGCGCTTTTAAGAGCGGCAGTGATATTCGCATCAGCGAACATTCCTGTAGTACAGGTCGCGGCAGTCGTCGCCCAGGTCTGGGAAGCGCCATAGCTGTTATTGCCGCCGGCGACATCGCTGTAATAAAGCTCCGCTTGCGTCTGGATAGTCGAGAGGTTCGCCTGGATGGCGGCATCGTTGCCCTTCGAGCGGGCGGTATTCAGAGACGCGAGCACGACCGCCGAGAGGACGCCGATGATGGCGATAACGACGAGCAATTCGATAAGAGTGAAGCCCCGGGAACGATTAGTATACATGGTGAATATTGTACGGTTAATGCTTGTATTGTACGGCATCGGGAGCCGGAAGGAAACGGTGCTGTGGATAACCGGCAGAACGGCTTATATAGAGCCAGCGAGGTTATAAATCGGCAATAGGACGGCGGCGACGAGTGTGCCGACGCCGAGGCCGAGGAGCACTATCATAATCGGCTCGATAAGGCCGACAAGGGTGTCGACGGCGTTCGTCACTTCCCTGTTATAGAACTTGGCGAGGGTCATCAGTATCTTGCTTAGCTCGCCCGTCTCTTCGCCGACCTTCGTCATCGCCACCATGATCCCCGGCATCTCCGCATGTCTGGCGAACGCGTCGGAGATGGACGAACCGCCCTTCACGTCGGCTCCCACTTGGGTAAGGATAGACGCGAAGACGGCGTTCCCCACGACCGAGCCGGTAATCTCGATAGCCTCGACAGCGGCGACGCCGGAGATAAGCATCGTAGCGAAGTTGTCCGAGATGCGCGCGAGATACATCTTCCGGTAGAGGTCGCCGACGTAGGGGGTCGAGAGCTTCAGGCCGTCGAGCACGAGCTTGCCGCGCTCGGTCTTCCCGAGCCGCCAGAGATAGAAGCCGAACGCGGCGAGCCCGATAAGCACGAAGATGCCGTAGTGAACGAGGAAGTTCGAGATGCCGATGATGATGCTGGTGTAGATCGGGACCTCCTGGCCGGAGTCGATAAGGATGGCGTTTATCTTCGGGATGACGAGCGTGAGCATCAGCGCCATCACGGCGAAGAAGACCGAGATGACGAACGCGGGATAGATAAGAGCGTTCTCCGTCCGGCTGACGATCTCGTAGGTGCGGTCGAGATAATCGGCGAGATACAGGAAGGTCTCCGAGAGCTTGCCCGACTCTTCACCGGCGTGAACCATGTTGACGTAGAACACCGAAAAGACCTCGGGGTGGCGCGCAAGCGCCTTGCTTACTGGACTGCCGGCCTGGAGATCGTCTCCGACGGCCGAGAGGACGGCCGAGAGCCGCTTGTTGTCGACCTCGGCGGCGAGCAGGCGGAAGATGCGGAGCGAGGGCACCTGCGCCTCGAAGAGGGTCGCCACTTGGCGCGAGAGGATGACGATCTCCTTGTTGGAGATCCTGCCGAACATCGGCAGATTGAAGTTGAAGATAGACTTCCCTTCGGCGGCGCCGATCTTAGAGATGATTAGACTGCGCCGCTGAAGCGCGGAGACGGCGACCTCCTGCGAGGGTGCCTCGATGCTCCCTTCTCTGTCGTGCCCGTCTTGATCGATCGCGGTGTATTTGAAAAGCATTAGCTACAGTGTAGCGCACAAGGACGCTTAGATGCGCACTGGTGTGTTGATAGAATTATCCCCACCTCCCTGGCAAAGTCTGACTTTGCCGGGTGACTCGCGGGTCAGCGTATACTGGCGATATGGATCCCGAGGATGCTGTCGATAAGCACTTCACGCGACTGCGGCCGGAGCAGAAGCGGGCGCTTCGTAAGCTCGGCATACGGACTGTCCGCGATCTCTTCTATCACTTCCCTTCGCGCTATGAGCAAAGCGGAGACGTGGGGACTATCGCCGGCGTGGCGGCGGGCGCCGAGGTGACGCTCTACGGCACGGTGCGGAAACCCGATATTCGTAAGACCTGGAAGAGCCGGAGGCCGGTCGCCGAAGCCTGGCTCGAGGACGCCTCGGGGAGGATAAAGATGATGTGGTTCTCCCAGCCGTATATCGCAAAGACCCTGCATGACGGGTTGGTCGTAAAGGTAAGCGGGAAGGTGGCGGGAGCGGGAGCGAAGATATATCTCGCGAATCCCGCAATTGATAAGTCACCAATTGCTCCCGACGAAGTCCATCCATCTCTCTTCAATCAAAGTGCCGACTCTGTGAAAGTCAGACTTACACAGCAACTGTGTAAGTCTGACTTTCACAACTTGAATCCGATATATCCGGAGAGCCAGGGCATCTCTTCGCTCTGGCTCGCGCATGCTATCCGTAAGGCGTTTGAGGCGCACGCTCACGAACAGCTCGAGGATCCGGTACCGGCAGAGATACTGGCGCGCTATAACCTGCCGCCGCTCTCCTCGGCGCTCGTGTTTATCCACGCGCCGAAACGGGCGGCAGATGCGGAGGCGGCACGCAAGCGCTTCGCGTTTGAAGAGATTTTCTCGCTCCAGGCGGCCCTGCAGAAGCGCCGCGCCGCGCTCTCCGCAGAACGAGCTCTGCCAGTCGCAGTCAATCGCGAAGAGCTCGCAGACTTCATCAAATCCTTCCCCTTCCCCGCGACCGCGGCGCAGTTGAAGGCTATCGACGCCATCGTCGCCGATTTCGAAAAGCCGCACCCGATGCTCCGCCTGCTCGAAGGCGATGTCGGGAGCGGGAAGACGGCCGTCGCGGCCGCGACGGCCTACCTCGTCGCCACGTCATTACCAAAAGGCAGAGTCGCCGGAACACTCCAGACCGCGTATCTCGCCCCGACCGAGATACTCGCCAAACAGCATTTCTCAACCTTCGTTTCCTATTTCAGCGACCATCCGATCCCCATCGGGCTTATCACGGGGAGCGAGTGCAGGAAGTTCCCGTCGAAGGTGCGCCACGAAGAATCCGCGAAAATCTCCCGCGCGGCGTTCAGGAAGATGGTCGCGCAGGGCGAGATACCGATTGTTATCGGCACGCACGCGCTTATCGAGAAGTCGCTCTCCTTCAAGTATCTCGCCTACGCCATCATCGACGAACAGCACCGCTTCGGTATCGCGCACCGGCAGAAGCTCGCGACGAAAGGGCGCGGCCTCTCGGCGGACGGACAGATCCCGCATCTGCTCTCGATGACGGCGACGCCCATCCCGCGCACGCTCGCGCTCACACTCTATGGCGACCTTGACCTTACGCTCCTTGACGAGATGCCTGTGGGACGAAAGGCTGTCATTACGGAAGTGCTCGGGCCTGATAAGCGCGAACGGGCTTACGAGCGCGCTCGCACCGAGCTCGCGGAGGGCCGCCAGGCGTACGTCATCTGCCCGCGCATCGACGAACCCGACCCGCAGAAGGAGCTCGCGCTCCAGGCCAAGTCGGTCAAGGCCGAGGCCGCGCGCCTGAAGAAGGAGATATTCCCCTCCGCAACTATCGGCATCCTTCACAGCAAGATGCGGCCGGCGGAGAAGGAGGCGGCGATGGGGGCGTTTGAACGCGGCGAGACGGACATCCTCGTCGCGACGTCTGTCGTCGAGGTGGGCGTCAACGTCCCGAACGCGACCGTCATCCTTATCGAAGGTGCCGAACGCTTCGGGCTCGCCCAGCTCCACCAGCTTCGCGGTCGCGTTATCCGCTCGACGCACCAGTCGTACTGCTTCGTACTTCCTGAAACGTCAGGAGCCCCGACCCGAGAACGATTGAGCGCGTTCAAGAATGCGAAGAGCGGCTTCGAGCTCGCCGAGTACGATCTCGCGCTCCGCGGCGCAGGAGAGCTCGCGAGCGGGCGGCAGTGGGGCGTCTCCGACATCGCGATGGAGGCGCTGAAAAACATCAAGCTCGTGGAGGCCGCGCGCGCCGAAGCCGCGCGAATCATCGCCGAAGACCCTTCGCTACGAGCGTATCCGGCACTCAATCGGCGTGTCCGCGCGGCTGATCAGGAAACGCACCTGGAATAGGGCGCGCCGCTTGCCTATGCGATATACTTAGCTTATCGCCATGGCAGACATCCAATTCGAAGAAGAACAAATGTATACCCGACCAAACACAGCCCTAAAGCAACAATCGGCGCTCGCGCGGCTCGTGCTTAAAACGGGCATCGTGCGGAGCGAACGGGCCGCACAATACGTACTGCTCGGCGTCGCCGCGCTCGCGCTTATCGCGGCGGCGCTTATCGCGACAAACGCCTTTGATCGCCGCGACGCGACGCCGCAAGCAGGCTCGACCGAGCCAGCGGCGTTTAAGGCGGCGCGCGAAGCGGCGCGTCGATAAGATATGTCTCGACTCCCCTTGCAGGCACAGCGGCGCAGAGCGCGCACGGCGGGGTTCACTCTCATCGAACTCCTGGTCGTCATTTCCATCATTGGCCTCCTCTCTTCCGTCGTTCTCGCGTCGCTTAACGCGGCGCGGGTGAAGGCGCGAGACGCCCAGCGCGCGCAGAATATGCACTCTATCGTTACGGCGCTCCAGCTCTACTACCTGAACTATAATTGCCTCCCGATAACCTACGGGGCCACGACCTGCGGCCCTGCGGCCGGCACTTACAACGAGGTCGATGCGGGCGGCTGGGACTACTCCTCGCAGGGCGGCTTTATGGGCTTTTTGAAAACGGCGGGGAATATCTCGAGCGCTCCTCTTGATCCGGTGAACAACATGACGGGAGACGGCGCGCCGGCGGGGACGTACGCCTTCCGCTACTACTGTTATGACTCGCCTATCTGGGGCACATTCGGCCCCCATCTCGCGTATTATAAAGAGTCGACAGGAGAATATGTGAAGGTCATCCCGCAGGGAGGAACCGGCTGGACGGATGCGACCTTCACCTGCAAATAACGGTGGGCGTGCCTGGACTCGAACCAGGAACCGCCGAGGTATAAGCTCGGTGCTCTAACCAATTGAGCTACACGCCCGTATTCTCCCTTGCTCGCTTGTCGTAAGCTAGGGGCGGTCATCGCCCATACTACAACGATGCGACGCATTTGCGAATCGGAAACGGCGGTTAGACAATCGCGCCGCCAGCGGTGCCGGGTGCGACAAGGACGCCCTCTTCTTCTTTCTTCTTCGGTGTGATGCCGTTTGCAATCAGTATCTTCTCAAACTCGGGACGCTCGACGGTCTCCTTCTCGATGAGCTCCTTGGCGATGGCGTCGAGCGCGCCGCGATGCTCGCTGATGGCCTTCTTTGCGCGCTCTCTCGCTTCGTCGATAATCCGCGCGACCTCGGCGTCTATCTTCGCCGCGACCTGCTCGGAGTACGGCTCGTTCCCGAGATGACGCTCGCCGAAGGCTATCGGCCCTAGCTTCTCGCTCATCCCGTAGCGCGCGACCATATCGCGCGCGAGCGCGGTGATAACCATCAGGTCGTTAGAGGGCCCCGTCGTCACGTCGTTGAAGAGCATCTCCTCGGCGACGTAGCCGCCCAAAGTGGCGGCGATATCGTCGAGAAACTGCTTCTTGGACTGCATCTTGCGGTCTTCGAACGGAAGCTTCAGCGTGTAGCCGGCGGCGCGGCCTCTGCTGATAATCGAAATCTTATGCACGGGATCGGCGTGTTCGAGCACCGAAGAGACGAGCGCGTGGCCGGCCTCGTGGTAGGAGGTAAGCTCTTTCTCCTTCTTCGAGAGCAGGTGCGACTTGCGTTCGGGGCCGAGCATCACCTTCTCTATCGAGCGGATGAGATCATACTGCGTAACCTCCGTCCTGTTCTCGCGCGCGGCGAGGATAGCGCCTTCGTTCATAAGCGAGTAGAGCTCGGCGCCCGAGAAGCCCGGGGTACGCTCCGCGATGACCGCGAGCGCGACATCGGGGCCGAGCGGCTTCTTACGCGCGTGGATCTTGAGTATCTCCTCGCGATCGCGGCGGTCTGGCAGGTCGATGGTCACGCGCCGATCGAAACGGCCGGGGCGGAGCAGGGCCGGATCGAGCACGTCGGGGCGATTCGTCGCCGCCATCACGACCACTTTTTCAGTAGGCTCGAAACCGTCCATCTCGACGAGGATCTGGTTCAGGGTCTGCTCGCGCTCGTCGTTGCCGCCGCCGACTCCGGTGCCGCGCACGCGCCCGACCGCGTCGATCTCATCGACGAAGAT
>CAYHFY010000021.1:5422-8819 GCA_964356085.1 uncultured Candidatus Saccharibacteria bacterium | reverse complement strand
GCGGATATCTCGAGTGGCTCCTCGGACAGAAGGAACAGAAGCCGGCGGGAGAGGCGGACTGGATATATACGCTGAAGCATTATCTGGCCAACGCTAAAAATGGATGAAAACGACAACGAGCTGGTGAGCAGTCTGACGCACTTTGCCGGAGCGATATTCTCAATCGCGGGCCTTGTCCTGCTCGTCGTCTTTTCCGGCCTGCACGGCAGTGTCGAGAAGACCGTCGGATTCGCCATCTTCGGCGCGGGGCTTATCCTCCTTTATCTCGCGAGCGCCACGTACCACTTCACCTCGAAGGAGCATCGCGCGAAGGCGATCTTCAAGACTATCGACTACTCGATGATCTACGTCCTTATCGCGAGCACCTATACGCCGCTCATGCTGGCTCTCCCCGCGCGCGCCCTCGGCTGGACGCTCTTCGGGGTGGCATGGGGGCTCGCGTTCGCCGGCATCCTGCTCAAGCTCTTTTTGAAATTGGAACGGGACTGGCTCTCGCCGGCCATCTTCGTCTTTATGGGCTGGCTTTCCGTCATCGCGATTCCGGCTCTGCTCGAAGCCGTCCCTCTACGCGGCCTCGCCTGGCTCGTCGCGGGAGGCGTCTTCTACACTCTTGGTGTCGTCTTCTTCGCGCTCGAGAGGCGATTCCCGAGAAACGGCTGGTTCGGCATGCACGAAATATTCCACCTCTTCGTCCTCGGCGGGAGCTTTTCCCATTTCTGGTTTATGTTCAGGTACGTGCTTTATATGTAGAAATGATATGTATACTGGAGCTATGAATATGAGGGAAGGAGGCGATCGGTTACCGGACACTCTCGAGCTGGCGGTCGAGGCGGCCAAGAAGGAGGCGCTCGCCCGCATCAGGGAGCGCTACGAGGGGGAGGACGCTCTCGACTATCACAATACGCGGCATACCGAGAAGGTCGTCAGGCGGGCGAGCGCCATCCTCGCGGCGATATATACGGCGGACAGGAGCATCCTCGATGAGCGGCGACTGCGGCTCGGCGCGTTCGCGGCCGCCTGGCATGATGTCATACAGGATTGCCAGATTAACGAGGCCGCCGACGGCGCGTTCACGCGCAGGACGCGCCGATGCTTCACGGGAGCGAACGAAGCGGCGAGCGCAGAAGAAGCGATACGGTATATGCGCGAAGAGGGCGGTGGCACCTTCCGCCCCGAAGACGAGGAGATTATACGGCAGGTGATTCTCGCGACCGTTCCGGCCGCCGATTTCAAAGAGGGAACGATGGTACAGGCGAATCTCACTCCGGAGTCGGATGTCCTCGCGCGCGCCGTCGCGCTCGCGGACTTGGGCTGTGCCGGCATGGACGGCCCCGAGGAGTTTGTACGGGAAGGGAACGCCGTCTTCCGCGAAGACGCTATCGACATCCGCGACGCCCTGCGGAGCTCGGAGAGCATCTCCAGGGAACAAAAAGATTTTTTCGTGAAGCGGATGCTCGCCTGGAGCAGGGTGCAGGAGAAGTTCGCCGCCGGACGCAAGGCTCTCTTCGAGGCGGAGCTCGAAGGGCTTCCTGAAGAGGCGCGCCGCGCCGTCCGTCCGCTCTTCAGCAAGTTTGACGAGAGCATCGCGGGCGCGGGCGCGAAGACTGCAGAAAGGGAGGCGATGACGTTTGAAGAGCTTGTCAGCGATTTCGGCTACTTGCGCTGAAGCTTCTCATCAGGCGAGAGCCCGATATTCTCGAGAAATGTTGCGAGCTCGGGACCCTCGATAGGGCGCCACGCGCCCCCGGCGAGACCGTCGAGCCGGACGTTTAAGATACGCACGCGCTCGAGCTCCGCGACGGAGTTGTGCATAGCCGCGACCATGCGACGTATCTGATGTTTCTTGCCTTCGGTAAGGGCGATATGAAAACTCTTCGGGCCCGTCTTGCGCACCGTGCAGGGCTTGGTCAGGTACCCGCCGATATCGACGCCCGCTTCCATCGTTTTCTTGAAGCTGTCGCGCAAGGGTTCGGCGGTGCGTACGCGGTATTCCTTGTCATGGGCGTAGTCGGGGTTAAGGAGCCGGTCGGTAACACGGCCGTCGTTGGTGAGGATGATGAGTCCGCTCGAATTTTTGTCGAGCCTGCCGAGAGGGAATACGTCTTTGGGTAGAGCGACGCTCTGTTTGATATCCTTCTCGCCCCGCTGGGGCGAGTGAGTAATCACGCCGACGGGCTTGTTGTAGGCGAAGTAGAGAAACTTTTTCGAGCTCGACTTGCCGCGGAGCTCTACCTTGTCGCCCCTGCTGATCTTCTCGCCCATACGCGCGACGCGGCCGTTTACGAGCACACTTCCCCGTGCGATAAGCTCGTCGGCCCCGCGCCGGGTCGCGACCCCTTCCCGCGCGAGGTATTTGTTGATCCGCATGGGGTATTCGTCTACGGTCGCCTTTTCGGCATGTTTCGGCATGGAGGCACTATACACGATTTCCCTTGACAGCGGCTGTGAAGGCGAGCAGAATCCGCTTAGAAAGTACGAACGGAAAGTTTTTTGACTCGAAACCCCAACAGGAGGAGCGGCTATGAACGAAGAAGGCTGTAAGGGAAAGAAGAATGTCTTACCCCGGATAGGAGAACTGCGCCGCCGCGAGGCAAAAATCAAGGCGGCGTACAAGAAAAAGGAGAAGGGAATCCAGGATGAAGTCGAACGCATCGCGGAGAGCATCAAAAATGGCAAAGCGTCGACGGGCAATCCGATTACCGACTTTCTCCTCGTGGCATGCGAAAGTCTCGACGTACCGCAGTCCTTTGACGCGACATTGCGGACGCTCAAGGAACAGCTCGTCGGCAAGAGCGGGGAACTCTTCCTCGTAATCCGGCGTGAAAAACAATCGGTGTTTCTTGGTCATTCCAGACCAATTGCTTACGCCTGGCCAACTCCTACTCTCTCATATCTCAAGGAGCTCTACGTCATTGGCATTCTCGATGGAGATGAGCTCGTCTTCGACTTAAAAGGGAAGGAGTTCGGCCTATCGGCCAAGGTATCGACGGAGATGTCTGCCGCAGACGGCGAAATGTCCAAGCTCTCGCGTGGCCCGATCATGTTCGAGTATCTGGCGTTGGTCGACTTTGAGCGAGAAGTACAGGCAAGCCATGCGGTCGGGCAGGCGCTCAAAATCGTAGTCGGCGACAGCGCAGTGCTCGGGTATCCGTCGTGCGTTGGTGTAGCGGTAGCACCCCGGCCTCACGGATGGGTCACTGCGCTCTACTCGGCCGCGCGGCGGCTGGGGAAAAGAATCCCCACAGCGTCGGAAGAAGAAGCCGTATAACAAGAGCCTAAAGCTCTCACCCAAAGGGCGCCGCGAAGCGGCGCCCGTTTTTTTATTAGTAAAACCAGGTTTGCATTTTTATTGAAAATTATAAAATTGGCTTATAATAATAACGAAGACGGCCTAAAA
>CAYHFY010000021.1:0-5412 GCA_964356085.1 uncultured Candidatus Saccharibacteria bacterium | reverse complement strand
AAACCCCCCCCCGGGCTCGTAAATATCCCCCTAAAAAAACCCACACAACCCCCCCCCCCACGGGGCCCCCGCGAAGCGGCGCCCTTTTTGTATTTCGTACACCGAGTTTTCCTTTTTTATGCAAAGTAAGATAAGGTGCTTCTATGAGTCGCGAAGAGAGCGTAATCAGCTTCGAAGAGGTCTCCTTCGAATATGGGGCCCACGAAGACGTTGGCACTTCCATTTCTCTAAGCCCGAGTACGGGCAAGAGAAATAGGTCGCACAATAAACCCATTCTTGATGAGGTCTCTTTCACCCTGCGCCGCGGGATGAAGATGGCGGTGATGGGTCAGAACGGCGCGGGGAAGTCGACCCTCTTCTCGCTCATGACCGGCGAGCGGGAGCCGACCGGCGGCGAGATCCACCGAACGCACGGGATGAAGGCCGCGCTCGCCTCGCAGGTGATCCCGCGCGAGAAGATGGAGCTTACCATTCGCGACTTCCTCGCCTCTTATTTTGATAAAAAAGTGTATGACATTGATCCGAAGATTGATGACGTACTCGAGGTGGTGAACCTGAAGGGGCATACAAAATTGCACGAACGTCTTGTGAAGAGCTTCTCCGGCGGCCAGCAGGCGCGGCTTCTCCTCGCTTCGGCACTTATCCAAAATCCCGACCTCCTACTCCTCGACGAACCGACGAACAATCTCGACAAAGCAGGCATCGAACACTTGACCCGGTTTCTCGTCGACTACGACAAGACTTGCGTCGTGATCTCGCACGATGCCGAGTTCTTAAACGCATTCACGACGGGCGTGCTCTACCTCGACGTCTTCACCAGGAAGATCGAGCAGTACCCGGGCAACTACCACGACGTACAGCGCGACATCCTTATCCGCATCGAAAAAGAAAACAGAAAGAACGCCCAGCTCGAGAAGAAGATCCAAGAGAATAAGGATAAGGCAAACTTCTTCGCGCAGAAGGGCGGCAAGATGCGTCTCGTCGCGAAGAAGATGCGCACCGAGGTCGAGGAGATGGAGGGAGAGATCGTCGACGTGCGCAAGGAGGACAAGACGATACGGCCGTTCACTCTACCGGCGCAGGAGGGCTTAAGCGGCGTAGTGTTCTCGCTTGCCTCTTACTCGGTCTTGTCGCAGAAAGGAAAGCCTATCGAGAAGAAGGCGAACATTGCTCTCCGCAAGAATAACCATCTGCTTCTGCGGGGGCCAAACGGCATCGGTAAGAGCACGCTCCTCGAGGCGATTGCTAGGGGTGTCGCGGATGGTGCGACGATCAGCGAGGGCGTGAAGGTCGGCTACTATCGCCAAGATTTCTCGACGCTTGACTTCGACCAGACCGTCTTTGACGCATTGATGACCGCGATGGGACAACCGGACGAGAAGCGCATGCGTACCGTCGCCGCGAGTTTCTTGATTACGGGCGACACAATATATACGAAGATAGGCAGTCTCTCCGAAGGACAGAAAGGATTGGTCGCCTTCGCCTCGCTCGTGCTCGATCGGCCAGGGCTCCTCATCCTCGACGAACCGACGAACCACATCAACTTCCGCCACCTGCCCGCCATCGCCAAGGCGCTCGACCAGTACGAGGGCGCGATGATTCTCGTCTCGCACGTCCCCGAGTTCGTCTCCCAGATCCGCATCGACGAGATTCTCGATTTGGAGAAGTAACAGAAGAGAGGCAACTTGGACATCCGATGTCCAAGTTGCGATGGTGTGTGAAATTTGCTTAGAGCAAGGTTGTTTTTCGAATTCGCTCGATGTTATCTGGCGAAGCCGAGCGACTGAAGGAAGAGGATAACCGCTCCCGAGAGCGATTCTGGCGTTATAGAGCTTGATGGCTCTGGAGCGGGCGCGACGTCAGTCGCCGGAGCCGGTTCTGTAACGGCGCTTGTTTCCGACGAGTACTCCTCCGGCGCAGGGACTGCTCCCCCTTCGGGCATCGGGTATGCACCCTCCGGAGGCCTTTGGTACGACCCTTCCGGCGGCGGATAATACGCACCTTCGGGCGGACTACAGTTCTCGCCCTCACACCGGTACGCACCTTCGGGCGGCATCGGGTACGTCCCTTCGGGCGGGCGCGGGCCGCTGTATTCTCCCTGCGGCGACTGCCCGTCCTCTCCTCCCGGTCTCTGCATCATCTGCCCTTGCCCGCTTTCTTGCCGGATGCGCTGTTCTTCAAATTGCCTGAAACATTCCGGCATCGTTTCGCCGATCGCTCGCGTCATCCGCTGTTCGCCGCTTGTTAATTTTTCAACTGTGTCGGCTCCGAGTTTTTCTGAAAGGCATGAGGCAACCTCCGGCGGCATGTTAGAGAAGCTGTCGCGCATCTTTTGTTTGTCACCCTCCATCTGCTGTTTCCGTTCTTCCGACATGAGCCCGTTTTCTACCTGGAAGTTGATACAGAGCTCCTCGTTCTCCGCACTGCTGGTGCAGAACGCGTCGCACGCCTCCTTGCCGCGACAGCCGCCCGGCCCTTTACCGCGCGTCTTCCGGAACATCTCGGACTCTTCTTCGGTTATGTAGCCGGCCGCCTTCCCGAAGGCGACGCACTCTTCGATATGTTCGTCCTTAGCACAGTACGCTTCGCACTCCTCCTTGCCTCTGCAGGCGGGCGGCTTCGCGCCGGCTCGCATGGCCTGGAGCATCTTGTCGGCATCGGCCTGTTCCTCGGGGCTCATAAGCCCGGCCGCCTTCGCGAACTCGATGCAGGCGGGCATATTATCGGGGCTCTCGCAGAATGCGTCGCATTCTTTCTTGGTACGGCACGCAGGCGGTTTCGCGCCGCTCTTGATGGCCGCCTGCACCTTCTTGGCCTCTTGGAGCTCGTCGGGCGGCATAAGCCTGTTCTCCTCGGCGAAGGCGACGCACGCGTCGATGTGTTCGATATTGTTGCAGTATGCCTCGCAGGAGTCCTTGCCGGTACAGCCGCCAGGGCCCTTCGCTCCGGCGGCGATAAACTTCTTCGCAACTTCAATCTCCTCTTGCGGCATCAGGTTATGCTTCTCGGCGAAGGCGATGCATGCCTCGATGTGCGCCGAATCGTCGCAGTAGGTCTTGCAGGCTTCTTTGCTCCCGCAGTTACCGAGCTCCGCCACAGGGAACTGGATGGCGGCCAGTGCATCATCCGACGATTGCGCCCGCGCGTCCCCGACGATGACTAGGGAAAGTAAGAGAGCTCCGCACACGGCGCCGGCAGAGAGGTGAGTAGTGTTCATAGGAGAAAGGTTATTCGAACGGATTGGTTTTTACGTCCGTGAACGGGTTAGTCTTGTCGACGGGATTCAGATCGGGCTTCTTATCGAGCGGATTGACAGTTCCGTATGCCGGAGTCTCGACAGCTGGCGTCGGCACCGGGTCCGGCTTCGTGAAGTAAAGAGCCGCGCCGATGAGTATGAGGAGCAGTACGCCCGCCGCGAGAGACAGAGTTGTTTTCTTATCCATAGGGTTAGATAGCTAGTATGGTATTCAGTATAGCCTTTGCGCGCCGCGCCGATACTCGTGCTGTTGATACCGGAATCAGCCGGCGAGCGAGCGGGCGACGAGGCCGATAGCGGTGATGCCGAGGAAGTTGAAGACGAACGAGAGTACGGCGAAATATTTGACGCGCATCTTCGAGAAGCCGAGGACAGCGACGCCAAGCTCGTCTGGCAAGGGCGAGGCGAGGATGATTCCGCCGACGAGGAGGGTGATCCAGCGGAAGAACCGTCGCCGGAAGAGCAGGCGGAAGCGCCGCCAGATGCTCTCGTGAAGGAGAATCTCCGAGACATGCTCCGAGAAGCGGTCGCGCACGAAGCGGAAGATGAGGAGGTCGCCGAGCACGGCGCCCGCCGCGCCGAGGAGCGCGGTGGTGAAGACTCCCTGGAGAAGCGATATCTCGCCGAGTGCGGCGATAGCGGGCGCCGTGGTGAAGAGAGAGGTGAAGAACATCCCGGCGACAAACGCGCTCCAGGCGCCGAGTCCCTCCGAGGAAGCGAGGACGGCCGCGAGCACGCCGGTGCGCACGAGGAGCACGGCGATAAGCACGCTTAGCACGACGAGAGCGACGTCCTGCAGGATATGATTCTCGCTTTCTTTTCGTTTCTTCATCTTCGTTCCCTATAGTGTACCGCATCGTTTCGTCTGTCCGCGAACTTGAATTCTAGTTTGAAATGCAACATGCCTTGTTGAATACTACGCAGGGCGTGCGCCCACCGAGACACTTGTGTGTAGTTCATGAGGTCAGCCACAGCCTCGAGTTCCTCCTGTGGGGCGGGGAAGACCGCGCCAAAAATGAGCAAGGGCTACCCTTGCTCGTTAAACGGGAAAAGTAGCAAGGGTAGCCCTTGCTACTCGTCGTCATCTAACGCTAACCAATCGGTAATATGTGACTCAACTTCTTCTTTTGAAGAAAAATAGTCGGGGAATTTCGTTGGATCAGTAATGGTGTGAGAATTATTCAGATATGCACCGTAACTGCTGTACGGATATGATTCTACGAATTTCATCAATGTATTTTTTGTGCCCACCCGCTTTTTCCATTGAAGATCTTGAAGCTTCGCCGGGTTGAGATGAATATACGAATATAAATACTGCAAATATCGATCATTATCGACATAGGTACTTCTAAACGGTCCTTGAAAGAGAGACCCGGTCCGCTCATTCCTCGTGTTGAAGTACATAGAATATCCGGTTTGAAGCTTCAGCATAAACTGCGAGACGCCGTTCTCAACCAGCGGCGTTACCAAAATATGAAAATGATTAGGCATCAGACAGTAAGCACCTATCGCCACCAATGGCTCGCCTCGATCTTGTGTAAACACGTCCTCGTAACTATTAGATTTCAATACATTGCCTATGCGCACATCCTGATCGCTGTTTGCGAGGTAGAGGAGCATTAAGAACCGCCTATAATCGCCTCGTGAGGAGAAAATTATGCGTTTATCAACGCCTCGATTGTAGAGATGGTAGTATTCACCTTCAACAAAGGAAACTTTGCGCTCCATATCCAAATACTAGCATGTAGCAAGGGTTCCCCTTGCTACATGATTGCCGTTTGTTTGGTACTTCGCCGCTTTCATTTCGTATAGTGTACCGCATCGTTTCGTCTGTCCGCGAAGATCGTTGCGCCCGTGATATTTCCGTGGTATGTTGAATCTAACGGCTTCGCCGCTTTTTATTTTTATGGAAATTAGGAATATCGCCATCATCGCGCACGTCGACCACGGGAAGACGGCCTTGACCGACGCTATCTTGAAGCAGACCGGCGCCGCCTCCGAGGGCACCACGATGGACACGAACGCGCTCGAGCGCGAACGCGGTATCACCATCTACGCCAAGAACGCGGCGGTCGAGTATAAGGGGACGAAGATCAACATCGTGGATACTCCCGGGCACGCGGACTTCGGAAGCGAGGTCGAGCGCGTGCTCCGCA
>CAYHFY010000020.1:2772-9082 GCA_964356085.1 uncultured Candidatus Saccharibacteria bacterium | reverse complement strand
TGCGCATCACGAGCGCGGGGCTTATCGGCATCGGCACCACCTCGCCGTTTGCACGCCTTTCAGTGCATGCGAATAACGGTGAGACGAACGGGACACTCTTCGCGGTTTCTTCTTCAACGGCGAGTGCAACCACCTCGCTCTTCTCGGTGAGCAACACCGGTCTCGCCACCTTTGGTGATAGCGCGGGCACGGGCGACGCTGTCTTCCAGTTCGCCGCCGACACGAACGCGTGGGCTATGGGCTACTACTCGGCTGACAAGACCTTCCGTATCGCCTCCTCAACTAACCTCACGGCGAACGTCTACTTCCAAATAGGGAAGTCGGGCACCACGACCCTTTCTTCTGGAATCGGTTCAGTTGTGAGCACCGACCAGTCGCTGTGTATTGACCCGACTACGTTTGAAATCACGAGGCAGGCGGGCGATACCTGCGCGGCTTCGTCGGCTCGCTACAAGCACGACATCGCGTCGCTACAAATAGACGGCCTTGAATATACACGATCCTTTAATCCCGTCTCGTTCGTCTATAACAACGACACCACCAACACTGCCCACTGGGGATTCATCGCGGAAGAAATGGCCTCGGCCAGTCCGCAACTCGCCGCATTCAACGATGAAGGCAACGTACAAACCATCAATCTCACCGGCATCACCGCCGTTCTCGCGAAGGCGGTGAAAGAACTTGACCTAAATCTTCTTGCTATCGCTTCCACCACGGCAAGCTCAACGGAAGGGTCGCGTTCGTTTGCCGAAAATTTCTTTAGCGGCATCTTCATAAAACTCGTGAACTGGTTCGCCGACGCGGCAAACGGAGTGGAGAAGTTCTTTGCGAGGGAAGTGCATACTGATACCCTCTGCGTGAAAAAATCCGACGGCACAGATGTGTGTCTGACCGGCGATCAGCTCTCCGAGCTTCTCGCTGGGCAGAACGTTGCTCCAGCACCGGCACCTACACCAACGTCCGAGCCCGCACCAGCTCCCGAACCTGCGCCGATCTCTGAACCGGCACCAACTTTGGAACCAGCACCAATATCAGAGCCAACTCCTGAACCCGCGCCAACATCCGAACCAACGACGACGGAGCCGGCACCGACTACCGAGCCGTCTGCCACGATAGAACCTGCTCCTGAACCAGTCTCCGAGCCAGAACCTATCACGCCATGATGAAAAAATTTTTAGTCGTTCTGTGCCTTATATTTATATCGCCATGGTCTGTGTTGGCAGATACCACATTGTTTACGGAGACCTGCACCTCAAACCCCTCTGTGGCACTTCCAAGCTCCACCTCCGTCTCCGGCGGCACCTGGAGTGCGCGCATCACCCTTAGGGGGACGCCCTCCACAAATATCAACTCCGGCACCGCAAATTGCAAAAATCAGGCAGACCAAGCGGACATTGGCTTCGGCTACACCATAAGCACTGCTCCCACCGCGTCTGAATACTATGTCAGAGCAAGTTTGACAGACGGAGGGGCCTATGGAACCACTGAAGGCTCGGGCGTGTTGATGAACTACATTGATACAGCCAACTATTATGTTTGTCTGTATCTTGACGACCCGGCGGCCACTCTTGATGTCGGTATATTCAAAATGAGCAGCGGCGGGAACTCCACGCTCGCTGTGCAAGCGAATGTCTCTGCCACAATGACAAGTGGGGACACGGTGGAATGCCGCATATCCTACAGCGGCGCTACTCCGACCATAACCATCACGAATGTCACCGACGCTCAGCAATATCTGACCGCCACCGACTCGACGAGTCCTCTGACGGAGACCAAGAAGGCCGGAGTGATGTGCGGAGCCACTCCGGCTCGGACTGGCGACGACTGCAATGTGGAGGTAACTATGGGCTCGATCACTTTAACTGAAGTTGTGGTTTCGGTGGCCGACACAGTACCGTCGCGCACGATGCGTCTCTTTGAGGGATTTACCATAAAATTTATCAGCGGCAAGATAATTCTCAATCAGCGATAGTATGCAGAAGGTCTCCATCATGGGAGCGGTTTTTCTCATAGCGATTGCAGGCACTTTCTATTTCTTATACAGCAACAAACCCGCAGCTACATCCGGCGTAGCCACATTCACGGAAATTATTCTAGGCAATGGGGAAGTGCGCCAAGTGCCAGAAGGATGGAAAGAGTACCGAAATATTACCTACCGCTTCTCATTGCTGTATCCGGAATGGCTTGCGGTGAACGAGTATCCGGAGGGAGGGGGAGCGACCACTATTACTTTTCAGAATGTTGAGAGAGGAGGGGGGTTCCAACTGTTCATACTTCCGTACTCTAGCCGACAAGTTTCTGAAGAGCGTTTCAAGAAAGACGTTCCGTCGGGCGTACGTCTCGGCCTCACTGATACAAGCGTAGACGGCGCGACGGGAGCCGCATTCTATAGCGAGAGCGCTACGCTGGGCGAGACGCGAGAAGTGTGGTTCATTCACGGCGGTTTTCTTTTTGAAGCGACGGTTCTTAAGCCGCTTGAAGGTTGGTTTGACGGTATCATCCAAACATGGGAATTCCTTTAAGACATCTTTTAGCGCTTATAGCGGTCGTTGCGGTCGTCGGCATTCTGTTCGTCTATAAGACACCATCGGTGTTCGTTGAGCCGTCAATGCCGGCTGCGGAGTTCGGCGGCGTGTCCTTAAGGATTGAGTACGCCGTGACCGACGAGGCTCGGGCAAGGGGCTTAAGCGGGCGCGCGAGCATCCCGGGCGACTATGGGATGCTCTTTATCTTTGATACTGACGGATATTATGGCTTCTGGATGAAGGATATGCTCGCGCCCATCGATATCTTCTGGCTCGACTCTAAAGGACATGTTGTGCATATCGAGCGCGACGTCTTTCCCTCGACGTATCCGAATGTCTTTTATCCGAGCGTACCCGCGCGATCAGTCCTTGAGACTGCCGCCGGCTTCGCGCGCGAGCACGGTATCGCGACCGGCTCCCCGCTCCTGTTGAAAAATCCAAAGCGCGTTTCGGAATAACGCTGTCCACAGGGTATTTTTTCTCAACGGGAGTACACTTACTTCATTAAGGAATGCGTATTGCTTATTCATAAATCATCACTCGCCGTTATGTCTAAAATCGCCAAAGCCTCTCTCCGCACGAAGACGCTCGTCGCTCCTGTCCAGGAAATGGAGGAGCTCTCTGTCTCGAAGGTTGTTTCTAAAGAAACAAGGCGGTACCGTGAGATGATCCCGCAGATCGAGAAGCGCGACGGGCGGCTCCTCGCGTTTGACTTCGACAAGATCGCTTCCGCTATCTGGAAGGCGATGGCCGCCTCCGAGGAGGGCAGTCAGGACGACGCCGTCCTCGTGGCGCACCAGGTGGCGGGCGAGCTCGGCAGATTCGCGAAGAAGTATAAGAGCTTCCTCCCGACCGTCGAAGGCATCCAAGATTCGGTCGAGAAATATCTCATCTTGAACGACTACGTGAAGACCGCAAAGTCGTACATTCTCTACCGCGATAAACGCGCACAGCTTCGCGCCACGCATATCGAGATACCCGATAATGTAAAGAAGCTCGCTGAAGAGAGCAAGAAATACTTCGAGGGCAACGCGCTCGGCGAGTTCGTCTATCTGCGCACTTACTCGAAGTGGATCCCGGAGGAGGGTCGCCGTGAGACCTGGATCGAGACGGTCGACCGCTATATGGGCTTCATGCGCGAGAATCTCGGGGACAAGCTGACGGAGAAAGAGTATGCGGAACTGCGCACTGCCATCTTGAAACAGGAAGCGATACCTTCCATGCGACTCATGCAGTTCGCGGGCGAACCGGCTCGTCGATGTAACACCTGCGCCTACAACTGCTCCTTTTCCGCGCCAACGAAGCTCGAAGACTTCGCCGAGATTATGTATCTCTCGATGCAGGGGGCCGGAGTCGGCTTCGCGGTGGAGAGCCAGAACATTGAACAGCTCCCGCAGATCATGCGACAGGTCGGGAAGAAGGAGCCGATGCACGTTATCGCGGATTCAAAAGAGGGGTGGTGCGACGCTCTAACGCTCGGCCTCAAGACCTGGTACGCAGGCAGGGATATCGCCTTCGACTTCTCCCAGATTCGCCCAGCAGGCGCGCGTCTTAAGACGATGGGCGGGAAGGCTTCCGGCCCCGAGCCGCTTCGTTCGCTCCTCGCCTTCGCCCGCGAGCGCATCCTCTCGCGCGCGGGACGACGCCTGCGCCCCATCGACGCACACGACATCATCTGCAAAATAGGCGAATGCGTCGTCGCGGGCGGCGTGCGCCGCACGGCGATGATCTCGCTTTCCGACCTCGACGACGTCGAGATGCGCGACGCCAAGAAGGGTCAGTTTTACATGACCGATCCGCACCGCGCGGTCGCGAATAACTCGGCGGTTTACGAGACACAGCCGACCAATGCCGAGCTGATGGACGAGTGGGTCGCGCTTATGAAGAGCCAGACCGGCGAGCGCGGCATCTTCAACCGAGGCTCGCTCTCCACGGCACTTCCCGCACGGCGCGTGGATTACTTTAAGAAGATCGGATTCATCGGAGAGGACGGCGTCGTGCATGCGTCTATCGGCGTGAATCCGTGCGGAGAGATAATCTTGCAGTCAAAGCAATTCTGCAATCTCTCCGAGGTTGTCGCGCGTGCTAGCGATACCGAAGCGTCGCTCCTGCGCAAGGCGCGCCTTGCCGCTATTCTCGGCACCTATCAGTCCGCGCTAACCAATTTTGGTTATATCTCGCAGGATTGGACCAATCACTGCAAGACGGAGCGTCTCCTAGGGGTCTCGATTACTGGCCAGTGGGATTCGCCGGTTGTCCGTCAACCCGAGGTGATGCGTAAGATGCGCGACGTGGCAGACAAAACGAACGCCATCTATGCGAAGCGTTTCGGCATCGAGCGTTCGATGGCCGTCACAGCCGTGAAGCCCTCGGGCAATGGCTCGCAGACCTTCAACTGCTCCTCGGGTATTCATCCGCGCCACGCGCCCTACTATATTCGCCGCGTGCGCATCAACGCGACCGATTCGCTCTTTAAGATGATGCGTGACCAAGGCGTACCGTATTATCCGGAGGTCGGGCAGTCACTCGAAGAGGCTAACACATTTGTCCTCGAGTTCCCGGTCAAAGCGCCCGACCACTCGAAGGAGGCGCGATTTAAAGATGATCTCTCCGCGCTCGACCAGCTCGAATACTGGAAGCGCGTGAAGCTCAACTACACTCACCACAATCCATCGGCGACGATCTCGGTCGGTGAGAACGAATGGATCAGTGTTGTGGATTGGCTACAGCAGAACTGGGATATTATCGGCGGACTCTCCTTCCTCCCGCGCTCTAACCACGTCTACCGCCTCGCGCCCTACGAAACGATTACGAAAGAAGAGTATGAAGAGCGTATGAAGCGATTCCCCAAGATCGATTATTCGAAGCTCTACGCCTACGAGCGCCAGGACGAGTCGGATATGAAAAAAGAGCTCGCCTGCGCCGGCGGCACCTGCGAAATAGTCTGATATACCGTAACGCCATGAAGAAAGCGAGCAAGAAAAAGGAGACGGATATCGAACTTCTCGCACGCCTTATGGCGGAAGGTTTCGCGAAAGTTGATACTCGCTTTGACGGCGCTGAAGTCCGTTTCGACGTTGTTGACGCTCGCCTAAACGGTATTGATGCTCGTTTGGATGGTATGGACACCCGCCTTAACAGCATTGATTCTGATCTTGTTGAGACGAACGACAGACTGCTTTCAGTCGAGAAAGGTCAGGCAGAAACCCATCGTCGACTGGACTCCATAGATAAGAAGCAGGCCGGTATGCTCGCGAGTCTCGACGAGACAGTGCATCAGAGTGAGTTCAGGAAGCTCGTCCGGCGCGTCGAGGTATTAGAAATTGGAAAGTAATAAGGAGCAAGACCTTGTTCTGAATGCGAAATCCCACGCAGGAGCGTGGGATTTCGCATTTTGTAGACCGGGCCGATAAGCCGAATTCTGTACCGATTCTGCCCACCGAAGGTGGTTGCAGAATCGAGTATCCCGAGCCTGTCGAGGGATTGCAGTCCTTCGACTTCGCTCAGGACGCTCGATTTTGCAGCTGCCTGCGGCAGGCAAAATCGGCGACGATCATTTATCTGGGATCGCGATTACTCGCGACCTCGAGCGGCACTTCCCGCTAAAAGCGGGACACGGCCTTGCACGGGGGTAAGGATTTGGTCGTTGCACCCCGGAAGTCACCATCCGGATTCGCCCCACTTCGCATAAAGCTTCGCGGGGCGCGTAAAAACATTAGGTAGGGAACGGGAAAGTTGGGAACCAAAAAAAAGCGCATTATTTGGGTTTACCCAATAAATACAAA
>CAYHFY010000020.1:0-2762 GCA_964356085.1 uncultured Candidatus Saccharibacteria bacterium | reverse complement strand
GTCACTGTGGTCACCTCTCACCTCGCGATGTATGGGCGTTACCCATTACCGTCCTACCCGCTCTTTCCTGAAGAAAGGGCGGGTCCGTGTTCGGACTTTCCTATCCGCTCTTTCCTGAAGAAAGGGCGGATCGATCGCCTGGCCCGGTCCGCTTCTATTATACCATACTTTACTTTCTGTGGATGAACGCCTCGACAAGGGCGGAAGCAGGGTATACTGAACGGTATTATTACTGATAAAGCATCAACCGAATCCATTATGCCTCCGCAACAACCGACCGCCGCTCCCCTCGACCTGGCCCGAAGCAAGCCGCGCCGTTCTCTCGAGACGATGAGCGTCTGGGCGCTTATCGGCACGCTCGTCCTCGCCGTATTCATCGTTATTCCCTCCGCATCGATTCCGTTTGTAGCGACAAAGACGTTCGTGCTCGCCGCTGGCGCGCTTATAACGCTCGCGCTGTATATCCTCGCCCGTCTCGGGCGGGGTAATGTTATCCTCCCGCCGCTCGTTCTCCTCGGGGCGCTCTGGCTCCCCGTAGCCGCGTACGCGCTCTCGGCCGCTTTTTCGGATACGCCGCTTGCGAGCGCGCTCTGGGGTTCCGGTCTTGAAGCGGACACGCTCGGCTTCATGCTTGTCGTGACGATTCTTGGCACTATGGCCGCGCTCGTCCTGCGCCGCACGGAGCAGTACCGCCTGTATCTCCGCGCCGGCGCGTGGGCCTTTATGGCGCTGGTCGCCCTTCAGGCGATTAGTATCGTTGTCGGGCAGTTCTCGTCGGGGATCATCCCCCCTTCGTTCTCGATAGCCGGCTCGATCGCGAACCTCGCATTCCTGATCGGGCTCGGCGTCGTGGGCATCTTGCTTGCGTTGCGTGAGCTGGAGCTCTCCGAGCGGACCCGAAAAGCGCTTCTGATAAGCGGTACCGGCGCGGTCGTCTTGCTCGCTATCGCCAATTCCTCGCTCGTCTGGACACTGCTCGCGATCGTCGCACTCGGCCTCTTCGTCGAATCGGTGATGAAGAAAGCCCCGAAGGGAGGAGACGCGGATCTCGACAACGTCGCCGTGGTGAGCGAGGAGCCGCCCGCGTACGACGAAGGCAATCGTTCGCTCATCCTCCCGCTCGGCCTGCTCGCCGTCTCGCTCTTCTTCCTTATCGGCGGAACGCTCGGCAACGCGCTCGCCGGCGCGCTCGATATAAACGAGATCAACGTCCGGCCGTCCTGGCAGTCGACCTTCTCGGTGGGGAACAGCGTATTCTCTTCTTCTCCCGTCTTCGGCTCCGGCCCGAGCACGTTCGGAGCCGAGTGGCTCAAGTATCGCGATGCGTCGCTTAACTCGACCCTCTTCTGGAACATCAACTTCTCTTCCGGCATCGGCTTCATCCCGACCTCATTCGTAACGACCGGCATCGTCGGATCTCTCGCCTGGATCGCCTTCCTCGTTCTGCTTGGCGTCTTCGGTCTGCGCATGCTTATCCGCCGCGCGCCGCAGGATGCGTTTATCCGCTTCGTCGCGATGAGCTCGTTCCTCGCGTCGCTCTATCTCTTCGCCATCGCGATCTTCGATCTGCCCGGCACGATCGTCCTCGCGCTCGCGTTCGTCTCCGCCGGCGTCTTTATCTCGACGATGCGCTTCAGCGCGCCAGGCGCGCAGTGGGGCATTATCTTCTCGCGGAGTCCGCGACTCGGTTTCGTCATCGTGTTCTCGCTCACCATCCTCCTTCTCGGATCGGTCGTCGCCGCGTATTCGCTCGTGGGACGCTATATCGCCATCACGAAGCTTTCTGCGGCTGATGCGGCGTTCTCCCTCGGAGACCTCGATGCGGCCGATCGCGCGGTGCAAGATTCGATATCTTTCGCTCCTTCTGCGGCCGCGTATCAGGTCGCCGCAGGCATCGCCCGCGAACGCCTCGTCCGCATAGCCGCCTCCTCGACGATGTCTGCGTCGTCGGCGCAGAAGTCCTTCCAGGATGCGCTCTCCTCTGGCATCAACGCCGCCTTGACCGCGACGAGCATCGCACCGTCCGATTATCAGAATTGGCTTGCGCTCGGCAATCTCTACTCGCAGGCGGTGCCGCTCGGTGTCGCAGGCGCGTACGACAGCGCAAAGGCCGCCTACGAGAAGGCGATGGAGCTTAATCCGACCGATCCGCAGATTCCCTATATCCTCGCGCAACTCAATATCGCAAATAAGGACCTCAAGGCCGCCGAAGAGGTTCTTAAGGCCGCCATCGCGCTTAAACAGGATTACACCGCCGCCATATTCCTCCTCTCGCAGATCGAGGTTCAAAGTGGCAATGTGAAAGACGCGCTCGCCTCCGCGCTCGCCGCCGCGTACTTCACGCCGAACAACCCGAGCATTCTCTTCCAGGTCGGCATCCTCTATGCCGCGCAGGGCGACCTGGCGAACGCCGCGGCGGCGCTCTCTGCGGCGGTGGACGCGGATCCGCAGTTCGCAAACGCCCGTTACTTCCTCTCGGCTGTGCACGCGAAGCGGGGCGATATGAAGAACGCCCTTGCGCAGATGCAGGCCGTCGCGGATATGTCGATCGGGAACGCCGAGGCGGTCGCCTCCCAGCTCTCTTCGCTTGAGGACGGGAAGAATCCGTTCCCCGCGAACCTGCTCTCCATCAGCGCGGCGCCGGTACAGTAAACCTCCTCATTTCGTCCGCTTAGAGGTATCATAGGGCGATGGTCAGGGGAATATTCGAGCGCATCGCGGCACCGGTACGCGGCCTGCATCAGGCCGCGTACTTGCTCGCG
>CAYHFY010000019.1:0-9206 GCA_964356085.1 uncultured Candidatus Saccharibacteria bacterium | reverse complement strand
ACCGCTCGAGCATATCGCATCCTTAACCGGCACCGAGTACGTCGGACGTGCGGTGCTTATCGACCAGTCGCCGATAGGCCGCACGCCGCGCTCTAATCCGGCGACTTACACCGGCGCGTTCACCCACATCCGCGACCTCTTCGCCGCGACCGGCGAAGCGCGGGCGCGCGGCTGGAAGCCGGGCCGCTTCTCCTTCAACGTCCCCGGCGGCCGGTGTGAAGCCTGTCAGGGCAACGGCTCGATAGCGGTCGAGATGCATTTCCTGCCGACGGTGTACGTCACCTGCGACATCTGCGCGGGCAAGCGCTTTATGAAGGAGACGCTCGAAGTAACGTATCGCGGCAAAACTATCTATGAAGTCTTACAAATGACGATTGAGGAAGCCGAGAAGTTTTTCGGCGACATTCCCGCGATATATGAGCGCCTTGCAAGCCTGAACTCGACCGGCTTGCAGTATCTCACGCTCGGACAGAGCGCGACGACGCTCTCGGGCGGCGAGGCTCAAAGGGTGAAGATAGCGAGCGAGTTCTATCGTTCGATGACGATGAAGACGATCTACCTTCTTGACGAGCCGACCGTCGGCCTCCACTACGATGACGTGCAGAAGCTTATCGAGATACTCCAAGAGCTCGTGCGACGCGGCCATACCGTCGTCGTTATCGAGCATAATTTGGACGTGGTCAAGAGCGCAGATTATCTTATCGACTTCGGTCCTGAAGGCGGCCTTGGCGGCGGCAAGGTGGTCGCCAAAGGTACGCCCGAAGAAGTCGCCGACGCCGAGGGCTCGCACACGGGTGCGTATCTCGCAAAAGCTTTACATCGCCAGTATGCAAAAAAGCGACCTACAAAAGAGTAATCTGCCAGATGTGCCCGGCGTGTACCTGTTCAAGCAGGGAAGGAAAGTCTTGTACGTAGGCAAGGCGACAAGCTTGCGCGACCGCGTGCGGAGTTATTTCGATGATGACCTGATTGCGACGCGCGGGCCGCGCATCGTCGATATGGTAACGATGGCCGACCGCGTCGCCTACGAAACGACGCCGACGGTGCTTGAGGCCTTGGTGCGCGAGGCGGCACTCATCAAGAAATATATGCCGCGCGCGAACGTAGACGGCAAAGACGACAAGACGTTTCTCTACGCCGTCATCACGCAGGAAAGTATCCCGCGCGTGCTCGTCGTCCGAGGCAAAGACATCGATTTCAAGACGCGTGTAGCAAGGGCTACCCTTGCTACACGGCTAAAGGCGATTTACGGACCATTTCCATCGGGAGCGCAATTACGCGAGGGTCTGCGGCTCATACGGCGCATTTTCCCATTTTTCGATACGCCAAAGCCAGTGGGTGCTAGGAGTAAGCACCAGCGAGCAAAGATAGAATTCAATACCCAAATCGGACAATACCCGCGCGCCTTCGGCGCGCGGGAATATCGCCGGACGATACGCAAGGTTGCACTTTTTCTAAGTGGACGCGGAAAGGAGTTGCGCATATCGCTCGAGAGGGAAATGAGACAGGCGGCGAATGAAGAGCGGTTTGAGGACGCGGCACAAGCGCGTCGCGAGCTCTTCGCGCTCGATCACATCCAAGACGTCTCGCTTATCAAAGATGAAAATATAGAAAACAGCCCCTCAACAGGCTCGGGGCGATTCGCGAAGACGCGAATCGAGGCATATGATACGGCGCATCTCTCGGGCACCAATGCGATTGGGGTGATGGTGGTCGTGATAGACGGCGTACCGGTGAAGCGCGAATACCGCACTTTCCGCATCCGCGGCAATGAGGGAAGTCTAACCTCCCTCAAGAAGATGTCGGGACGTACGACGTCCCGACATGGGGATGATATTGCATCATTGAAGGAGGTGCTTTCGCGGCGGCTCGGGCATCCGGAGTGGCCATTTCCGAAAACGATAGTGGTGGACGGCGGGAAGACGCAGAAGAGGGCGGCAGAAGCGGTACTGAAAGATATGAGTATTTCTATACCGGTAGCGGCAGTAGTAAAAGACGAGCGACATCGCCCGCGCGAAGTTATCGGAGCGCGGGCGGCGGGCGTAAGCGAGGCGGACGCCGTCCTCGCGAACGCCGAGGCGCACCGCTTCTCGCTCGCGCGGCATCGCGCGGCGCGATCTCGTTCGCTGAAAAAATAATTGGTATACTTATCTTTATGCAAACCGTTGTCGGAGTCCTACGAGGCGGGCCGTCGCGCGAGCACGAAGTGTCGCTTAAGACAGGCGCCGCGATGCTTGCGAATCTGTCCGAGGAACGGTACTCGACGCGCGACATTTACATCGACCGACAAGGGGTCTGGCACGATCGCGGACGACCGACGCCAGCCGAGCGCATCCTCCGTCAGCTCGACATCGCACTTATCGGACTTCACGGCGAATACGGAGAAGACGGAGAGGTGCAGAAACTCCTGGAACGCTTCGGCGTCCCCTACGCCGGCGCAGATTCCTTCGCCTCGTATCTCGCGATGCATAAGGTGATGGCGAAGTCCCGCGCCGAGGAGGCGGGGCTTCTCACTCCGAAGTATCGATATGTCGAGCGCGCAGAAGACGGCGCGCGGGGCGCGAGCGACGCCGTCCGCAGTTTTCACCAGCCCGTTATCGTAAAGCCTGTCGGCTGGGGCTCCTCGCTCGGCGTCTCGGTCGTCGGCGGCTACGCGCCGGTACTCGCCGCAATCGAGAAGCTTTTTGCCGAAGGGGCAGACGGCGTACTCGTCGAGGAATACGTTCGCGGTAAAGAGGCGGCTGTCGGCGTTATCGAAGATTTCAGAGGCGAAACGCTCTACGTCCTTCCGTCCGTCGAAATCGTTCCTCCCGACGGCGACTTCTTCTCGTATGAAGCAAAATATTCCGGCAAAACCCGCGAAATCTGTCCCGGACATTTCTCCCGCGTCGTCTCCGAAGACTTACAGTACGCCGCGAAAGCGATGCATCGCGCGCTCGGCCTCCGCCACTATTCGCGAAGCGATTTTATCGTCACGCCTAAAGGCATCTATTATCTGGAAACGAACACGCTTCCCGGACTTACGAGTGAATCCCTTCTGCCGAAGTCTCTCGCCGCCGTCGGCGTCCATCTCCGCGACTTTCTCGCGCATCTGGTCAGTTTGGCGCTCTCGCGGTAATGTGGGAATCAGCAGAGGGATTGAAAACTGTGGTGGGCCCATAGCTCAGTTGGTAGAGCACCTCATTTGCAATGAGGGGGTCAGGAGTTCGAATCTCCTTGGGTCCACCACAGTTTTTGATCAGCTCGGTTGGTAAGCAGAGCTTTCGAATTAAATACAGATATGGGCGACAAAATAATTTATGAGAATTATAAAAACTAAAACTTTTGAATTAGCAGTGTATGAAAAAGGCGACCCTAGTTCGCCAAAACTTGCGATTGTGGTACCTGGCAGATTAGACACGAAAGATTATGTGCACAACACAAGTTTAGTTGATTATTTAGCGAGTCGAGGTTATTTTGCATTATCATTTGACCCGCCGGGCACTTGGGAAAGTACAGGAGATATTGAACTTTATACAACCACAAATTACCTAAAAGCTGTGGACGAACTTATTGAACACTTTGAGAATAAACCGACATTACTCGCGGGGCATAGTAGAGGGGGAACAATCGCGATGCTAGCTGCGCCCCAGAATCAATTTGTTACCCACTTCATTCCCATCTTGTCTTATTACGGGGCACCAAGTGCTCCTGAGCCAGATAAAATCGAGAACGGTGCACTTGTCTTATACCGAGATCTGCCACCTGGCACAAAAAAATCAGAGAACCGGAAGAGATTTGATTTACCTTTGGGCTATTTCGAGGATGGTCAGCAATACGACGCACTAAAGGGACTAAAAATCTGTAACAAGCCAAAACTATTCTTTTACGGCACCCAAGATGTCATGAATGACCCCGAGGACGTGAAAGTAGCTTATGAGCATTCTGCGGACCCGAAAATGATACACTCTCTCAACTGCGAACATGATTACCGCCTCCACCCCGAGATTGTCCAGGAAGTGAATCAAGTTGTAGGACGATTCCTTGATAAATATCCTGTTTGATGTCCATCGATAGACATTATATGCAAAAAATCCTGCACATTTTCCTGAATGCGATTCCGGTACTGCTGATGGTCGGTCTGATACCGCTCGTGCCGAACGATCACATTCTTATGTTCATCTATATCGGCATCATCGCTGTTTCCCTCGCCGCGAAGCGGGCTCCGAATGACCTGTTCGTTCTCCTCTTCGGCTTTGTGATAATGACCATCTTTGAATATCTGTTTATCCGCACCGGCGTCGAGACCTTTACCAGAACGACATTCTTGGGCGTGATGCCGCTCTGGCTCCCGTTCCTCTGGGCGTACGGCTTTGTTGCCATTAAAAGATCGGTTGAAATCTTATAGCAGGAGAGTCTGGGAATATAAATAAATATCTGATATGGTTAGGCGTGTGCGCGCTCTTAGCTCAGTTGGTTAGAGCGTTCGCTTCACACGCGAAAGGTCATAGGTTCGAATCCTATAGAGCGCACAAGCATGCGCGAATCGGGAGGTGTTCTGTGTCGGGCCGGAGTATGCCGGTAGTACGCACGCTTCGGGTGCGTGTAGACCGGGTTCAATTCCCGGCGGCCCGACACAGGATATCTCCGAGAAGTGCGGCGAGCTTATTCTTGGGATATATATCGCTCGGATAGATCTCGATGAGCCGATGGTCCATCTGCCGTGCGAGCAGGCGTTTCTTCTCGATATTTTTGTCATATTTCTTCTGCACTCCCGTAAGCCCGAAGAACTCTACAAGGACATTCGAACCTATTTTGAAATCGGCGGTGAATCTAGAATTCGCGTACGAAGTATGCCGTTCGTGCGGAATCCTATTTTTTGTGAGCCAATCATCAATCACTTTTTCGGTAAACGAGTCGCATATGTGTCCGTCTGAAGCAATAACCCTCTTAGAAAACAATACGGGATTTGTTTCGAAGCCAGCCTTTTTGATCGCATTGTTCCAGCTTCCAAATCTGGCAGTATAGATTTGCAACGCGTTAAACTCGCGTTTAAGCGGGATACGACTGTTCTGTGTGTAGAAGTCACGGATCCTATTGAGCAGGTCTTCGTCAGAATATCTCACTTTATACTGGTACGGCGCAAGCCGCCTAGCGACGAGTTTCTTTTCGGCCGGAGTCATTCGGTGCTGGTTTTTCCGAGCTTTGATAGCTTCTTTCTGTAGCTCGGTAATGCGAACATCCTTAGTCCAGTTGTGCGCGATACTGACGCTTACTCCGAGTTTTTTTGAAATCTCGCGATGAGTCAGACCGTCAGTCCGAAGACGCCTCGCCTTCTTCTTATCAGACGCCGGGTAGCGAATTCCATTTCTTGCTTTAGTCATATTCTGCCTATAGTATTGCACTGTTCGATAGCGACGGGCCGTCGTATATGGGTATTACTTACGCATGGGGTGCGTAAAAACCGGATTCAAGCTCCGGCGGCCCGACTAGCGTCGTGAATTTTGGCAGTTCGTATGATAGAATCCCCCGTGCGGGCCTGTAGCTCAATTGGTAGAGCGCGTCATTCGCATTGACGAGGTAGGGGGTTCGAATCCCCCCAGGTCCACTACGCCCTTCGAGAACTCTCCCCGGTAAGCTGATTCTGAAAGCGCGCTTGCGCGCGCGATCGATTTTGATTACATTTTATCGTATATGAATGGAAAAACATTGCTTGTTATCGCCGTCATCGTTATTGTCCTCGGTTTTGTTTTTTTCAAGGGAGATAGCCGGTTTACCGGCTGGAACGATTCGCCGCAGACGATACGGGGCGACATCGACGATATCTTCGAGCACCTGGATACGATTAAAGAATCTGCGGCACTTGCACCTGCCGCGAGACTGCAGACGATAAACGACGAGATAGAAGCTATCGCCGCGGCCGCGGAAAGGATAGAAAGAAAGATTTCTCGGATCGACTCCCCATTGCCGGAAGTCGAGAACTTCCAGTCGCTCGTTGCGGATCTTCGCGACGAAACGCTGAAGATGAGCGTCTTGTTCCGCGCTATAGATCCAAACGGCGGGAATATGAGCAAGGAAGAGCTCGCCGCCAAACTGAAAGCCGCATACGAGAAACTCGTCGCGATGAGCGAAGCCGTCGATACGGCGTTTGTCGCACTGATAGCCGCTCTCGAGAAAGAGCCCGCTCCCGAACCTGAACCGACCCCTACGCCCGAGCCCGAGCCGACGCCGAGCCCCGAACCCGTCGGGGAGATCATAACGGTCGACGCGGCGCGCGATCTCGGAGCGCCGCGCCTTCTCCACGGCTTCGTGCACGGCATCACCTATACGAGCGGAAAAGATTATTCGAAGACAGTGTCGCTCATCTCTGCGCTCAATCCGGAATCCTGGCGACTCGCGAACTTCAACAAGGTCTATGACTTCGTCGTGAAGGAGGCGAAGTTCCCCGCACGCAACGGAACAAAGATACTCTACGTCATCCAGGACGTATTCAACGGCGCGTACGGCTACAACGTCAAAATTGATTCCTCCTGTTCTGCCGCCCAGAAAAATTGTTTCGCTTCGTATGACGCCTTCAAGGCCGCGTGGAGCGCGACCGTGGAGACCTTTATGACGAAGGCGGCGGGCGGCCTGACTATCGACTACTTCGATATCTTCGCCGAGCCGACGACCGGCGCGAGCAAGCTCGCGGGGCTCTCGGAGAACCAGCTCTTCGAGATATTCAAGATATCCCACGACATCATACGGACGCATCAGCCGAACGCGAAGATAAGCGGATTGAGCCTGAACCGGTACGACGCGACGATGCAGAAGAATTTCCTCTCCTACGTGAGTGCGAACAAGCTCCGTCTCGACGCCCTTTCCTGGCACGAATTCGGCCGGCCGAGCGCGGTGCCGGCCCGCGCCGACGAGCTGAGAGCCGCCATCTCTTCTTTGCCGAGCCGCTGTTCCTCCTCCTGTCCGGAGATACACATCCACGAATACGCGACTCCGGAGACGCACCTTATCCCGGGCGTCGCGGTCGGATGGCTGTATTACTTTGAAAAAGCCGGGCTCGACCAAGCCTCCCGCGCCTGCTGGGACGTGGAGAGCTCGGGGAAGAAGTGGTCAGACTGCTGGGCGGGGATAGACGGTCTCCTGCTCGAAGACAACGTCACCCCCCAACCGCTCTATTGGGTCCTCGAAGGGTATGCGCGCCTGCCCGCCTCGCGCCTCTCGGTCGAGACCGTCGCGCCGGGCACAGTCGCCGTCGCGGGGAAGGACGACGGCGCGAAGACCCTGCGCATCCTCGCCGGCCGATATAGCGAGAAGAAGGAAACGGCGGCGAGCGACGTTTCGGTCGTCATCAAGGATTATCCGTATGGGCCGGGCCAGGCGATCGTCGAGACGATACAGATAGCGAACACTAATAATCTGGTAACGTCCCTGCCATCCTTGCCTGCGCCGGTCGTTTCTTCTGTGTCGCTTTCAAGCGACGGCTCGCTCGTCGTGGTGCTTAAAGGCGTCGCCGTCGGCGACGCCTATCGGATAACCGTCCGTCCGAAGTAGAGCGGCTCTAGGCCGCGCCGGAGAGGAGGATAGGGAAGAACATCCCGACCATGCCGAGAGCGAGCAGGGCGACGATGACGATGGCGAAAGCGCGCCTCATACAGGGAACGATAGCAGAAACTCGGCGAGCGGCAAGCGCGTTATGATGAAGCCGACCTGATAAGGTCGCGCTTAATATCGGCGAAGGTGCCGCCGACCTTCTTGCCGGGGTTCAGGATGCCGAGCGGGTCAAATATTTTTTTCGTCTTTTCGAAAAGTGCGACCATCTCTCCGCCGAAGAGCATGGGGAGATACGGCGTGCGGATGATACCGTCGTTGTGCTCGCCGGTGGTCGTGCCGCCCTCCTTGATGACAAGGTCGTAGACCTTTGGCGCGAGGTCGAGGATAACCTGACGATTCTCCTCCTTCGAGAGATCCATGAGCGGGATGATGTGGAGATTGCCGTCGCCGATATGACCCGCGACCGTATAAATGAAATGAGATTTGTATTCGTCGAGAAGCGCGTTCAACTTCGGAAGAAAGTCCGGGTACGAGGCGGGCGGGACGACGAAATCGTCGATAAAAGGAGAGGAGTAGAGGCCGTGGAGATTCTTACGCAGGAGCGAGAAGCTCTCGCGCCGGACGATCCAGTATTTTTCCGATTCCTTCTCGTTCTTTTCGATCTTGATATGCAGATGGAGGTCGGCGAGAGACTCTTTCGCCATGAGCGCCTTCTGATCCGCCTCTTCGATAGTGTCTTCGGCGAACTCGGCCATGAGTATCATCTTCGGCACGCCGCCGGTGGCGACCATCGCCGCTTCGGGGATGAAGTCGATGCCGAGGCGGGCGGCTCTCGCGAAGCCCATCTGCGAGAGCATCTCGGGGAGGAACTTCACCGCGAGAGTGAAGGTGTGGTCGTCGTAGCTCTCGAACGATTCCGGCGCGTGCGGGAGCACGCGCCGGACTATCTCGGGGAGGATGGCGAGGTCGTAGAGGAAGGCGACGAGCATCGCACGGTGCTCCTTCGGCGCGACGAGCCCGAGCCTCGCGTTCGTCCAGAGAGCGAGCGTGCCCTGGGAGCCGCAGATGAGCTTCGCGAGATTGAACGTGCCACTCTCCGGGTCCCTGATGCTCCAGAGCGCGTATCCGGCTGAATTTTTCGACACTCGCGGCCGATGTCCCTCGATAAGCCCCGCATTGTCGCGCAGGAGCGCGTCCATCTCGCGGTATATTGTTCCTTCGAGCGTCTGCAGTTTTTTCTTTTCTTCCAGTTCTGAAGGCGCGAGTGCCTTGAAGGTCGCTTGCGATCCGTCGGAGAGGACGACATCGAGTTCCTCGACATACTTCTCCGTCTTGCCGTACTTGAGCGTGCGTTCGCCGCCGGCGTTGTTCGCTACGATGCCGCCCATGGCGGCTATCTCGCGGCTCGCGGGGTAGGAGGGCATGATGCGATTCTTCGCGAGCGTCGCTTTCTCGAAATCGCGATAGAAGACGCCCGGCTCGGTGCTCGCGCGCGAATCGCTCACCTCGCCCATCTTGTTCATATGCTTCATGAAGTCGACGACGACACCGGTAGTAAGGGGGCCGCCGGACATATCGGTTCCCGCCGAGCGCGCCGCGAGAGAGACAGCCGCGCCCCCCCGGGGGGCGCGCCCCACCCCCCCGAAAATAGCCCACACCTGGTGAGGGGGCCTAGGGGT
>CAYHFY010000018.1:7854-9334 GCA_964356085.1 uncultured Candidatus Saccharibacteria bacterium | reverse complement strand
ATTAAATGCACCTTAATTCACGCTATAGCGTAAAATAAGGTGCACGGGAAACGTAGCGTACTCCAGTACAGAATTAGGATGCTGGATTAGGGCGTAACGAGATCGAAATGCTTGCGGAATGCGAAGTCGCTTTCGTCGACGAACGACGCCGTGAGATATCGTATCTCCCCTTTCCCGCTTCCGAGGTGCGAGCGAAGTAGAGTAACGAGCTCGTCGCAAGGATACGGCTGTATCCACGCGCTGTCTTGAAAATGAATAAATCCGGCGCTTCGCAATAACATACGGAGAATATCGCGGACTTTCTTCCGCTTCTCCGGCACGTCAAACATGACGAGCCGCCACTTCCCATCCCAACGGACCGGCAATGGGATAACATAGGCGCCTGCATATAAGCGGTCAATGGCTCCCTCTCCTTGCGTGGTGAGATGTATTTCGCGCTTTTTTCCTTCGCCCGTCACCTTTATAAGTCCACGCCCCTCAAGTCGGAAAAGTGCCTGAGCAATACGCTGATTGAACCTAACGGTATTTTTTCGAGAAATCGGATTGAGGTACTCAAAGAGACCCAGCACCTTGGGCGCGACAAGCCCGACAGTGAGCACACCCGACACGCACAGCGTTCCCAGAACAATCGTCTGGAGCGGGATGCGCTTGTTCCCGCGCGCTCGCGCGATGACTCTCCCGACATCCCTACGACGTAGGTCTTCGTTCGGCTCTTTCTTCACTCCTTTCTTCTTTCCGTTACTAATGCTCATTGCACCATATTCTACGCTATAGCGTGAATTAAGGTGCATTCTATTTATGGGAGGTTGTGGAGAAGGGTTGTAGATAAAGGAACTAACGCAGACCAAGCAAGGCTCGCGAAGAGCTAGGCGCGGGCGGGGGTGAGATAGGAAGCGATAAGGCGGGCGACCTCGTATGCGAGGAAAGCGAGTGAGGCGATCGTCGCGAGCGTGAGCGCCTGGACGACGAGTCGGGTGTGTGCGAAGGCGGCGAGATAGAAATCCAGCGAGTCGGCGAAGCCGGTCGGTGCGTTCTCGAAGACTCGGGCGACCCAGACTTCCTTGCCGATGCCCCAGAGCGCGGAGACAAGCGCTAGGAGAGCAAGCATTCCTGTGGAGACGACGAGCCACAGTATGCGGATGAGCCGCACGCGACGCATCACGACGCGCTCGATGTCGGATCGGGTATCATTCATAGTGCTGTTCGTCATAGGTTTGTTTAAAAAGTTTTTTCGCCCGATGCACCCGCGTCTTCACGGCGGGGACCGAGAGTCCTTCGCTCGTGGCAATCTCCTCCTGGCTCTTCCCTTCGATAAACTGCAGACGCAGAATCTTTGCCGCGGTTTCAGGAAGCTTCGCGAGAGCGGCGACAACCTCGTCGCGGACAGAGAGGTCTTCGAGAAATTCGGCGCGTGCATCCGGTAGGCTCTCGTAATGCTCGGGCTCCAGTTCCGCCGTTTTCTCCCACTCCTTGCGCCGCG
>CAYHFY010000018.1:0-7754 GCA_964356085.1 uncultured Candidatus Saccharibacteria bacterium | reverse complement strand
GTGTCTGCTAGCATACACGAATCCGCCTTTGGCGGCACTTTTTATAACGATTCTTACCCATCATTAGTTTCAGACCCATGGCCGTACTCTCATATAACGAAATCCTCAAAGGCAGTGTCATCGACTACAATAATGAGCCGTACGAGGTGCTCTCGGCGCATATCTTCCGGATGCAACAGAGAAAGCCGGTCAATCAGACCAAACTGCGCCAGCTGGTAGGCGGCAAGGTCGTGGAAATCTCATTCCACCAGAACGAGACGGTTACCGAGGCGGACATCGGCACGATGCGAGCGAATTATCTCTACACCAATAAAGGCGAAAGCTGGTTCGCCGAAGAAGGCAACGCGAAAAATCGCTTCGCCTTCCCCGAAGAAGCCGTGCATGACAAGGTGCAGTGGCTCGTGCCCAACTCTTCCGTCGAGGTGCTCACCTACGAAGAGAAACCGATGACGATAAAAATACCGGTGAAGGTCGAGCTCGCGGTAAAAGATGCGCCGCCTGCGGTGAAGGGCAATACCGTCTCGGGCGGCACCAAGCTCGTCGAGCTCTCTACGGGCGCGAAGATTAACGTCCCGCTCTTTATAAACACGGGCGATGTCGTTAGGATCAACACCGACACGGGCGACTACACCGAGCGCGTCGAGAAGGCCTAGATAAGTGAAAGCCGCCCCTATCGGGGCGGCTGACTTACCGTGGTAAGTTTTGTAGAATAGCCCATCTGAAATCATCTGACCATTCAACTGCTATGGCCTCTGGGATTTCGAAGGTGCGAGTGCTCTGGTTTGCGTATCTACGAACTCCTCTTCGTTTCCTGCGGTGAAAGAACTCTTTGAGCGAGACTTCTATAATTCCAATCTTAGAGCCAGCTGAATGTACAACCGTTCCCTCGCCAGTAGCAAGACCTGCGTGTCCGACTCCATCTTCTGGATCGGAATCGTAAAAATCTACGCGACCGGAAATAAAGAACACGTCTCCAGCACACACTTCCTGCATCGTGACTTCCTTGCCTTGGGTTCGTTGCTGTATAGCCAAGCGCGGGAGCCAGATACCCTTCTGTCCATATACCCACTTAATGAGGCCCGAGCAGTCAACCGTACTTGGCGCTTCTCTGTAATGAACTCCCCGCTGATGTACTGCAAATGGTATTAGGCCACGAGCAAGAGACACGACGTCTATCAATACCTCTTTGAACCCGAGAGACCTGAGCACACATAACGCTTCAGATGCCGATACAGGCAGATTTAGTTCTTCAAGATTAACAGCACAACGTTTCCCGACAGCGTGATAGCTCACTTATTCCTCCTAAATATATAAACAGTTTTTGAATTGAAATTCACCGACTAGCGCAAGCGATTAGCGAGATACGATAATAAAACTAGACCAAGTCTGAATTGTGGAGTTATGAAGCATGGGGAAACTTATTACGAAATTACGCGGAAACGTAGGGCAGGAGTGCCATGTAGCGGGCGCGCTTGATGGCCTGCGCGATGTCGCGCTGTTTGCCGGCGGGGATGCCGGTACGCTTCTTCGAGAGCATCTTCGCATGCGGATTGGTGAACATCTTTAAATAGGCTACATCCTTGTAGTCGGTGAATTTCTTGATCTCTATTTCTTCCCGTTCAGCTTGATATGCCATGGTGAAATGTTTAAAAATTTAAATATTTAAAACGGAATGTCTTCGGGATTGATCTCTTCATCCGGATACTTGATAGCCTCGCCGCCTTGCCCTGAGCTTGTCGAAGGGTCGTCAGCCCCTCGACTATCGCTCGGGGCGCCTCCGGCGCGAGTGCCGTCGGCACCGAACTGGAAGTTCTCGACGATAATCTCGGTGCGGTACTGCTTCTTTCCGTCCTCCTTCCCTTCCCACGAGCGCGTCGTGATGCGGCCTTCGACGAAAATCGGGCGACCCTTCTTTACGTACTGCGCGATAACCTCGGCCGTGCGGCCGAAGGCGACGACATTATGAAACTCGGTCGATTCCTGCTTCTGGCCGTTCTTGTCCTTGTAGGTGCGATTCGTCGCGAGGCCGAAGTTCGCGACCTGACCTCCGGAAGGGAGCGCTTTCAGCTCCGGATCGCGGGTAAGGTTGCCGTAGAGAAATACTTTGTTGAGGTACATACGTTAATTATACAACGACATTCTCGAGCGCGGCGTCGAGCTCTGCGCCGGCGATCTCCTCCGCATCCTCGGCGCGCTCCGAAGCCTTCAGGGAGATCTCGCGCACCTCGACGGAATGTCTCGCCGCATCCTTCGTCGTCAGGAGGTCGATAAAACGAATGATGTGCTTGTCGGCACCCGCCGCCGCGATGATACCAGCATGTTCTGTCGCAGTCGTCTCGTACGCGATCCAGGAGAAGTAAGCTGAATCGAAGTCGCGGCGTCCGGACGTCTCCTGAAGCGAGATGGTGTACGCGAGCTGGATCTTCTCCGGCTCGCCCTCGGCGACGACTGCGCCCTTGCCGGCGATAGTCGCGCGCATCGCTTGGTATGCCTTCTTCGCTTCCTCGGTCGGGAGCTCGGGGTCGAGATGGAAACCGAGTTCGTAGACGCGAGATTCCGAACCCGCGTCTTCGAGCGCATCGTCTGCGAGCACCGCTTCGTCCTGATTCTTAGCCATAATTCCCGCATCCTAGCACGCCTCTACGCCTAACGCAAACATTCGCTCGGCGTTCTCGACGAGCGTTTTACGGACGAGTTCGGGGTCTTCGTCGCGTATCTCGGCAATCTTCGCGGCGACCTCCCCGACCGCGAGCGGGTCATTACGCTCTCCGCGGCGCGAGGCGGGCGCGACGTACGGCGCGTCCGTTTCAGAGAGGATGCTCGCGAGCGGGACGGCCTTAATCACCGCATCATAGTCGCGCGCGAAGGTGATGACCGCAGTAAATGAAACGGTGAAGCCGAGCTCGACAAGCGCCTGCGCCTCCGGCACGCCGCCGACGAAGAAATGGATGTCGCCGCGAAGATTCGGGTGTCCTCTTTTCGCTTCTTTCAAAATCTCTATAAGATCGCGATAGGCGTCCATCGACCCCTTCGAGGGACGCGCATGGACGATGAGCGGCTTGTCGAGCTCGGCGGCCAGTGCGATATGTTGTCCGAAAAGTTCTTTCTGCTTTTCTTTTACCTCGTCGGTTGCCTCTGCCGGTCGGAAGAAATCCAGCCCGCACTCCCCTATCGCGACGACTCGCGCGCTCGCGGCGAGCGCGCGGAACCTCTCCGCGTCGAACGTCTCCTCCGTCGCGTGGTTCGGGTGCAGACCGACGGAGGCGAAGAGATGTCCGTGCTTATCCGCGAGCGCGACGGCCTTCTTTGACGATTCATAATCAACGCCGACGACGATGCCCGCGACGCCCGCGTCTCGCATCCGCCCGACGACGGCATCCCCGTCCTGCGCGTATTCGTCAAACTGAATATGGCAGTGCGCGTCGACGTATCGAGCTTTCATTCTTCGAGCGTAGCATAAAAAGATAACGGGCGGTTCGACGTAATCGAGCCGCCCGCGAAGGAATCATCCTCTTACCGTCCCCATCTTTTTCGGGGGCTTTCTTTTGAATTGCAGAGAATGATGTCCAGTACCGGACCGAAAAGCCCTAGTACCGGCAGAGTCCTGCAAAGGGTGAAGAGGAACGGCTCGTTTCCGACAGCCCAATCGTGCCTGGCAAGCCGGGCGGCGAGGACTGCCGTAGCGAGACTTATGACCGCGGCTCCCGTGAACACGAAGCTCGGCAGGGCGGTGAGCAGAGAAAGAATAGCGAGCACCACAGAGAGCGAGGATGTCGCAACAGCAAGATCGAGGCCCTTCTTCTCGGACATTGCACCTACAGTGAAGAGTGCCGCTATGGCTCCGGCGACCTTAAACGCCGCTAGGAGGGCATCACCGTCGATAACGCCACCTCTCACCAAACCACTTGCAATCACCCCGAAGAAAACCTGGAATGCCAGAATACGCGCACCAATATTTTCAGGACTCCTGTGCATATTAATTAACCTCCTTGAGAAAGATCGGCCGCGCATCAATACGCGTGCCTCGGGAGAGACAATACGAGATGAAGACGCTCCCGTCAAATCCGCGGAAAGAGATTCTCGGGTTTTTTGTTGGCGCGAATGGCGTCAAGAATTTTTTTACTTGTATCGGGCATAAATGGCTCTAGAAATTTCGATATGTGCGCAATCTCATTAACAAGATTAGAAATCATTGCCTGTCCACGCTCCGAATCTGCTTTCACCACTCTGAATGGTTCCTCGGCCGTAATCTGTTCATCAAGATTGCTAATCTGACCCCAAATGTACTCAAGAGCCACAGCGAACTCGAAACGAGAAATCGCATCGGTCACAAGATGATCTGAATTGAGAGGAGGAAGTGTGACCTTTCCTGAGAGATGCTCCTCGGCGAGCTTCATTACCCGCGCAACGAGATTACCGAGACCGTTGGTGAGGTGTGCGGTGTAGTAGTCGTGGATAGCCTCCAGCGTGAGGTCGGAATCTTCAAACGAACTCGTGTGATGCAAGAGAATATACCGGACGGCATCAGTGCCATATTTCTCGACAAGGTCTAGCGGATTGATGACGTTCCCGAGCGATTTGCTCATTTTCTGCCCTCCGCTTGTTATAAATCCCTGAATCAGAATTTGTTTTGATGAAGGAATTTCCGCCGACATCAGCATCGCTTGCCACATGGCTGACTGCTGACGCAGGTTGTCTTTCCCGCCAAGCTGAAGCGCATTCGGATGCTCGCGCGTACCCCAGAATTTCTCAAAGTTCTGCATATCTTCAGGCCAACCAAGCGTAGAAATGTAGTTAACCAGTGCGTCGAACCACACATACATAACGTGATCGGGGTCGCCGGGAACGTCGATACCCCACGGCATCTTTTTCTTAAGCCGCGAAATACTGAAATCCTGCAAGCCGCGTTCTACAAACAAGCGGACCTCATTCAGCCGAAAGTCCGGAACGACAAAGTCTGGCCGCGCCGCGTAGAGGTCACGGAGCGGTTGCTGGTAACGCGAGAAGCGGAAGAAGTAATTCTCCTCTTCGATAATTTCCAGCTCGGCATTCGGGTGGAGCGGACAGTGCCCATCAACCAATTCCGAGTCGGTCTTCTCGAGTTCGCAACCGACGCAGTATTTAACCTGATAATTCTTTATATAAATGTCCGGCCCATCGGGGCCTATATTCCTTTTGCATCTCTCCCAAAATTCCTGTGCCGCCTTCTCATGGTGCGCATCGGTCGTCCGTATGAAATGCATGTCGGGATACAGTCCGAGCTTTTCTTCCAGCAGTCTGAATTTCGACGCGTATTCGTCTACATATGCCTGCGGCTCCACACCCCGCTTCATTGCTTCCTGCCACAGCTTCTGTCCGTGCTCATCGGTGCCGGTATTAAAGAAAACTTCGTCGCCTCCCGCGTGCCACGAACGAGCAAGAACATCTGCCTTAAGTATCTCCAGCGCGAATCCGATATGCGGATCCGCGTTTACGTACGGGAGCGTGGTGGTGATGTAGCGCGCACTCATACGACGCATTACACCCCGTGCGACTGAACACGCCGCTTCCGCTTATCGAAGTCGGTGATGAGCTCGAGCAGGACCGCCGCTATCGGCACCGAGAGTACCGCTCCGAGGAATCCGGCGAGCGTGTAGCCCGCGATAAGCGCCACGATAACCAGCAGGGGCGGGATACCGACAATCTTTTTCACGATAAGCGGATAAATAAGATTCGATTCAAACTGGTTGACCACGATATACAGGCCAGCGACGATGGCTCCGAGCGCGACGCCGCCGTCGGAGTATCCGACGATGACGGCTACCGTCCCCGCGATAAGCGAGCCGAAGACGGGGATAATCTCCGCCATCGCGGTAAAGACGGATAGAAGCAGAGCGTACGGCACGCCGATGATAAGGAGGCCGAGATACACGAGCACGCCCACGATGACCGAGAGCAGTATCTGTCCCTGCATCCAGAGCCCGATCTTCTTCTGCGCCCGCTTCCAGAGATCGACGACGTACTCTTCATAAGAGACCGGCATCACCAGGCGGAGGAAGTCGTCGACGCCGGTGTCCTGGAGCGCGAAATAGAAGGAGAGGACGATGATAAGGAGAAGCGAGAATATGCCCCCGAAGAAGGTGATGAGGAGCTGGAGGGCGCCGCCCGAAGTCGCGGTGAAGACGGACTGCAGGGAGAGAAGCGTCTGCACGAACGACTGTATCCCCTGCTGGCCGCTCGCAAAGCTTGTCGCGTCTGCGATGCTCGAGAACGAAGAAGAAACGTGTATCGTGTCGAGGTATCGCGGCATCGCAGAGAGGAAGTTCGCGGCATCGGCGACGACTGGTGGGAAGAAGAAGTAGAAAAGCGAGAACACCGAACCGAAGACCAGGACGTATACGAAGAGCGCGCTCACGAAACGCGGCACGCGGTGCCGGATGAAGAACGCGATGCCCGGCTCGATAGCCGAGGCGATGATGATGGCGGTAACGAGGAGCAGAACGAGCTCCCGCAGGAGCCAGAATATATACGCGCCAACGACGATGCTAAGCGCGACGATGATGGTGTTCGCCGTGATGGAAATCCTGACTTCCTTGTCCATACGGGCATCCTAACATATCCATAATTGGAAGTGCCCTACCAGAAGGGCACTCGACTCTCTGCCGTATAGGTTCTCTGCCGTATGAGCTTTTCTACCGTATGAGTACGGCATTCCGTACTATCCACAACTTACTGCTATAGCAGTATTTATTGGATACCCTTTTGGTAAGGTGATGGTATGGGATTAATTGAGACCGGTGCGAAGAAAAAGCGACAACGACGTAATGTACGCAACGCGGTGCTCCTAACTATCGGTACGACCGGGTTCATTGCCGTTGCGGCTATCGCGCCCAACACATTCCAACTTCTCGGCAGGAGCGGCGCGCTCGCGCGACTCAAATATCAAACGAAGGGAGTTCTTACTCGATTAAGAATGAAGGGCGAGATCGAATTCGAAGAACGCGACGGGAAGCGATGTGTGCGACTCACCGAGCGTGGTGAAGAAATGCTTGCTCTCGAACAACAAAGGATGGGCCTCGCAAACGCCAAACCGCGAAAATGGGACCATCGGTACCGTCTCGTTATGTTCGACGTGCCTGAAAGGCGCAAGAAAATCAGGGAGCGCCTGCGCTTTGAGATGCGGGAGATCGGATTCCTACGAATACAAGATAGCGCCTGGGTGTATCCCTATGACTGCGAAGAATTTATCGCGCTCCTCAAGGCCGATCTGCATATCGGCAAGGACGTGCTCTACGCGGTAGTGGAAGAGATCGAGAACGACGGTTGGATCCGCAAGCATTTCGATCTCCCTCTTGATTAGCTCCGCGATTGATTTCAAATGACCCGAGTATCCAAAACATCCTGCTATAGCAGGATGTTTTGGATATTTATTTCCTATAGTGACAAAAAGGATTCGGGCCTATTATGAACCGTGTTCATTCGAGTGCGGCGCGGATGCGGGAGGCGGCTTCGGAGACAGTGAGACGTTCTTGATTGCCTGTGTCGCGGTGGCGGAGAGTAACGGTGTCTTTAAGTTCGGGTGTTTCGCCGAGCGTGTCGAAGTCGATCGTGACACAGAAGGGCGTGCCGATCTCGTCCTGGCGGCGATAGCGCTTGCCGATATTGCCGTTGTCGTCCCAGGCGATGGCCGGATGAACCTTCTGCAGTTCCGCGCGCACCTCACGCGCCTTCGCGACGAGCTCGGGCTTATTCTTCAAAAGCGGCGAGACCATCGC
>CAYHFY010000017.1:0-9380 GCA_964356085.1 uncultured Candidatus Saccharibacteria bacterium | reverse complement strand
CAGTGAGCGTCACTCCCCCTTTCTTCTCCTCGATAACGCGGCATTCCGCGATACCGCCCCTCGGGACGAGCCGATACACGCCCGAGGCATCCTTAATCCACTCCCCCTCGGTAGAGTCAAATCCTCTCCGCTCGCCGGCACAAGCCGCCCCTAAGAAGAGGAGCGAGAAGGCCGCGAGAACGAGCGCCAAGACGGCGCTTCTTGCCAGGCTGTTTTTCATCTGCCACCCCCTTTTTCCCAAGTTTCAACCGCTTTGATTATACCACTATTCCCCGTTCCCGCGATGCCTTGACTTTCTACCCGTTTCGTGTATTCTGCACTCCGGAAAGCGGCTCTTTCAAGTCGCTCAAATACATCACTACACAAGGAGAAGTCATGGTAAACTTAGTTCAGAACAGTCCTGCCCCGGTATCGGAGAATCGCCGTTTTTATTGGCTGCTCTGGTACAGCGGTTGGACAATCATCTCTATAATGATGGCGGCCGCGGCACTGACGTGGAGCATCTCACTCTTCGACAAGTTCGGCATAGCCTTCAACGGCGGATCGACGGCGATTCTCTTCGCAGCAGTCTACGTCGCTCTCTCTCTTAGGGAAGTGCGCGCAGACGAAGTCGCGGCGGCATTCTTCTATGGCAAGGCGCTCGTGATTCTTCCCTCTGGCCTGCATTTCGTGCCATTCGGCCTAATGCAGATCAGAAAGGGTTCGCGTCCTGTACAGGAATTTCAGTCGCCGGGCGAGCCTGAAAAGGTCTTTAAAGGCCTGGACACTGCGGATCTTCCGCCGGGAATGGTTCGGCCGATCCGTATCGTCACAGGAGGAACCCAAGCTGGTAGCGACGACATACTCAATACGCGTATGACGATTACCATCAGCTTCTTCGTCCAGTGGGTCATTACGGACATACTGCTCTACACCTCGAACTACGGGAGCAGCGACCAGATTGAGAAGCAGGCACGCGATATCGGCGAAGCAATTCTTGCCGAGATCGCCAGAGAACACACGCCTGCGAGCTTTATCTGCGACCTGAAAAAGATAAACAGGACCCTCACTAGCCGTATCGGTAGGCGGTTCAGAAATTCAGGTATCAACATCATCTCGACAAGACTTATCTCTCCGGACATATCTCACGATGTGAGCAAAGCGCTTGCGGACATCCCGAAGGTGCGTGCTGAAACCGAACAGGTTAAGATTCGCGCCGAAGGGTCCAAAGTCGACCTCGTTAAAAAAGGCGAAGGAACCGCTGCGGCTGAGCTCGCCCTACTAAACGCCCGCGCCACAGGCCGGAAGAAGATAAAAGACGAGCTTGGGGTCAGCGGCGACGCAGTCCTTGCGTCTGAATCTGTCCGCGAGGTACTGAAGGAGACCGACGTACTCGTGGTCGGCGCTGAAGGCGGTATGAAGGACGTAATGGGCCTCGTCAAAGGAGCCCAGAGCGCACTCAACTCATCTAAGAAAGGAACAACTCCATGAACGGCCCTATCATCGTAGGGATTGTATTCGCACTCATTTTCGCCGCCGTGAAATGGCGTGTACAGATGAGGGATGTCCTCATCGACATCGGTTGGATGACACAGCCGCAACAACCTCCTCAAGGCGGTGTTGCCCAGCAACAAGTACAGGCTGGGGCGCAACAAAATCAACCGCCGAGGAAGAAGTACGGTTGGTGGCTCACTGTTCCTGGAGCAATCGTCCTGATTGCTCTGGTCGTTTGGCTGTTGACGTCGGCAGAGTCTCTCGAGGCTCCGTCGACCAAGACGGTCTGGGATTGGACGAAGAGCCACTGGCTATGGATTCTCCTGGCTCTCGGCGTTGTCGCTCTTCTTCCCTCGCTGATTACCTTTCCGAAAGAAAAGGAAAAAGCGGCCGGGGCACTGCGAAAAGCCGTTGTAGTGCTGCTGTTGGCGCTCTGGTTTGTCATCCCGATCTGCAACCGGATCTGGGGCGAGAAGCCGGCGCCACCACCGGCGCCACCGTCGTTAGTGGCGACCGCGCCAATCCCTCTTCAGACCGTCCCGAAGAAGGATTGGCCGAGTCAGGACATGGAGCCGTGGCGTGGCGGAAAGACGCTACTTATCACCGTAGCGCCGCATAAGCGCGTGGTAATGGAAGGGAGGGATTTCCGCTATCACTGCGTATATGACGGGGACCGTGAATCGTCCTTTGTCAGAGGGGAGAAGCCCTGCTCGAACGACGGCATACGTTTCGTGTATGCATCGAACGAAAGCGATCAGCCAAACGCCGTCATATATGCGTATGCGGCAGAAGGGGCGGAGCTAGACATCTGAACGGACACCGCTCGAAGAAACACTTAGGCCGCAGGCAACCCCTGCGGTCTTTTTTTTATTTCTTCTTCAGAGTTTCTTGAATCTTCGGAAGGCTGAAGGTGTCGAGTGCGATATTGATAATGCCGTATGCGCCGAAGATAATAACGAGCCCCACGAGCCCCCAGAGGATGGCTCTGCGGCCCTCCTCGCGCTTACTCTCCTCTCCCGCACCCTTGATAAACTCGTACACGCCCCAAAGGAAGACGACAAAGGCACTCGCCGCGAGGAGCAGAATAATCGGGTTAATAATCTGAATGACGACGTTATCGAGGAACTCGTTGAGTTTGTCCATTTATCTCTATTTCACAGTTTTTACCGTGTACTTAGAGACCACCGAAACCACCAGTAGTGCCACTTCCTATCGGAACTCCCGATTTCGGAACGTTAGTAGGACCTCCCTTATTTTCAAAGTCAACGGTGCCGGTAAGGATATTCACGAGGCCCCAGACGGAGACCATCACGAAGAAGCCGATAAGGCCGTAGAGCATAAGATTCTTGCCCTTCTCCTTCGCCTCGTCGTTATTAGCGCCGACGATAAACGTCTGAAACGCGCCGTAGAGGAAGAAGATGAACGCGACGGCGAAGAGCGACGGCACCAGGACGTTGTTGACCGTGCTGATAATGAAGGTACCTACACCCGAAATATCACTAATCGTTTCAGCGGCCGCAGAAGAGACGAGCGGCAGAGCGAGTACGGCGAGCGTTCCTGAAGTCAAGGCGATGGCTTTTTTCATAATGTAGATAAGTGATTAACTGCTTTATAGTGTAGCGTTTCCATGGGCGGGGTCAATACGCTCCGGCGGCGCATGTGGATAGCCCTTTTAGATCGTCGGGGGGGCGAACTTGGGCCCGCCGCCGGCGGGGAAGCCGAGCGTGCCGCTCACGATATTGACCAGCGCCCAGACGCCGAAGATGATGACGAAGCCGATGACGCCCCAGAGCACGAACTGGCGGCCCGTCGCGCGCTCGGCCTCGTCATCGGCACCGTAGATAAAGTACTTGTAGACGCCGTAGAGGAAGGTGATAAACGCGGCCGCGACGAGGACGGGAAGGAGGACGGTGTTGACGACGTCGACGATACCGGTCTTATACTTAGTCAGGGTCTTAAGATCGACGCCCTTCTGGGCGGAGGCGATAAGCGGCGCGGTAGAGAGAACTCCGAGAACGAGGATGGCGGCGAAACGAGAGATTTTTTTCATAGCTGATTGTTAGTAGTACGAGCGCGGCCAGCTCGGCACGATATCGCTCCTGATGCCGAAGGTGGCCGAAACGACGTTGACGATGCCCCAGAGCGATATCATCACCGCGAAGCCGATAAGCCCCCAGAGGATGAGCTTATGACCCTCCTCGACGGCCGTCTCGTCTCCCCTGCTCCAGATATATGACTTGAACACGCCGTAGAGGAAGACGATAAACGCGATGGCGAAGAGTACCGGCACGGCGACATCGTTGATGAGGAAGATAATGGTGTTTGCGACGCCTACTATGTTGTTGGAAGCCGGTGCGACTGTGTTGGCGGCGTTAGGCACCTTGTTAGTCGATGTGAATTTCCCGCCGTAAGGATTTTGAGTGGTATCTTCCGCGAGAGCGAGAGCGGGGACGAGTAGAAGGGCGCAGAGCGCGAGCGGGGCGACGATACGGGCGGCGAGGTTCATATAGAGGAAGTATCGCATACTACGGGGCGGAGGGCGCGATGCCGAGCGTGGATAACAGGAGATTCACAAGTCCCCAGACGGAAAAGAAGATTACCATCCCGAGGATGCCCCAGAGGGCGAACTGCCGGCCCTCCGCGCGCTTCCCCTCGTCTGCTCCGTTGAAGATGAAGTAGTTGAGGACGCCCCAGATGAAGACGAGGAACACGAGCGCGAAGATGATCGGCACGATGATGGTATTAACGATGCCGATGATGCCGGTCGTGCCGCTCCCGACGTAGTCTGCAAAGGTCATATCAGCCGCCAAGCTCCTTTACCGTCAGGGTAATAGCTTCTGAAATCGCCTTCGACCCGAGGAGTATCAGCGCGCCGACGACGGTCCAGAGGAGCGCCTGGCGCGCTTCGCTTATCTTCCCCGGCTCGCCCTGCGCCACGACGAACTTATATCCGACGAAGACGGTCATCAAGACGACGACGATAGCGCCGATGAGGATTACGAAGTCGAGGATACTGCCGAGGAAATTCATCAGGCACTTCCCGCTTCCCTCCTTACAGTCAACGCCCTTAAGCGGGTTGACGAGAAAGACGTCTTTAGACTTTTCAGCAGTAAGTTGATAGGTGCCGGTGGTCGGATCGGCCTTCGGAGCTAGTTCGTAAGCCGCTACATGCGCCACTGGAAAAGCAACGAAAAAAATAAGGGCGAGAAAGAATGGGAGCACGTATAATTTTTTCATACTCATTTTTTCTGCAGAAGCGACGTCAAAGAGCGCTCGGCCGAGGCGAGCGCGGCTTCCGGAGTCGAGCGGCCGCTAATCACATCGGTAATCATAGCCGAAAAGACGGCATCAGTGTCGATGGGCGATGGGGATAGCCAGCCGCGCGTGTAGAGCGTCTCGGCGTATGCGACCTCGGCGAGAGGGTCGTCCGGCGGCGCCGAGAGCTCGGTCAGGGTCGCGGGCGCGAGCCCCGTATGGAGGGCGGCTGTGCCTGCGGCGCCGGTGAGAAATACCGCGGCCTGGAACGCGCCTTCCGGGTTTGCCGCGCCGCGCGGGATCATCAGCGCATAGACAAGCCCGTATGCCCTTTTTATCGAGGCGGTCGCCGGTTGCGGCAGAGGCGAGGCCTCGAACTCGAGGTTCGGATTCGCGGAGCGGAGGTAGCGCGCCTCCGAGGCGTAGCCGAGGTAAAGCGCGAGATCGCCGGCGAGAAACGCTCTCTGCGAGTCCGGCAATGACGTGTTCCAGGTATACGAGACCTTCGACGGATCGGAGAACTGCGTATAGAAGCCGAGCACCGCCGGCCCGGGAGGCGGGCCGCTTGCCGCAGAGACGCCGAGGTTTGCCGAGAGATTGCCGTTTCCCGCAGAATACGCGGAGAGAGGGACTCCCTGCTGGAGGAAGAGGGAGGAGAGTATCGCGCGGGCGTTATGGACGTTCATATACGGGCCGAGTCCGATAAGGCCACGCGTTATCTGCCGCGAGGACGAGAGCGCGGCGACGCTCGGCACGAGGCCGGTCAGCGATTCCCAGGTCGCGGGCGGGCGGGCGATTCCCGAGCTTGAGAGAATGGAGCGGTTTGAGTAGAGCAGGAGCGGATCGACGAGAAACGGCAGACCGTAGTAGCCGGCGCCGTCCGGCGCCGTGAATATCCTGCCGCCCTCGACGAAGGTGCTCGCGAACGAACGGGCGGAGATGGTGCCCGGATCTATCGGCATGATGAACTTCGCGAGCGCGGAGAGCTGTTCCTGCGAAGCGAGGATAAGGTCGGGCGCGGCGCCCGTCGCGATGGCGATAGCGAGATCGGCGGAGAGCGTCTCCGGATCTTTCTGCACATACGAGACTCCCTCCATCGCCGTGTCGGCTTGTGCGGCGTCGGAGAGGACGGCTTCCATGTTTGCCGACGGCAAAATGCCCCAGATAACGACCGGGCCGGTCGAGGAGCCGACGCCGTCATTCGTGTATGTCGCGAAGACGAAGAGGCCGATAAGCGCGCTTATGCCGAAAACGCCGAGAAGGATGCCCTTGAAGAGAGATATTTTCATGATGAGGGAGAGGTGAAGACGATGCCGTAGTGGTGCGGCCCCGCGCGGAAGGACTTCGCCTTATGGAAGCCGCCGCTGATAAAGAAGTCTTCGGCAGAATGCTCGGATACGACCTGCTCCTCTACGGGACCCATGCCGCCGTAGCTCCCTGCCCAGTCGACGACCATCAGCTTGCCTTCCGGCTTCAGGACCCGCCGTAGCTCTGCGAGAAGACCGTCCCTCCGCTCGACCTGAAAAAGCGTATTGGCGAGTATGACAGCGTCGAGCGACTGGTCGCGCAAGTGCGTGCCGCCGCGCTGTTCGATATCGCCCCAAATCGCGCTGATAATACCCTGATGCTGTTCGTGCGCATTGAGCTTCAGGTGTTTCAGCACGTCCTCCTGGATATCGACCGCATACACCTTGCCGCTGTGCCCGACGATAGCCGCCGCCGCGCGTGAATAGTGGCCGCTTCCAGCGCCGAAATCGCCGACCTTCATCCCCTCGCGTAATCCGAGCTGGAGAACGTTCTCTCTCGGTGAACTGAAATGCGCGCTCATAATCCTGGATAAGTCGAAGGACTCATATCTCTAAAATACCATACGTGGCCCGCCCCAATCCGCACAATCAACAACGCAAACTCTTCTCCCGAAATCTCCCTATTTCTTCCAACCGTTAATAATAGGTAGATTCTGAACATCATCCCGCAGGAAGGTTAAAGCGCAAACGGAGATTCTTATCGTGTTCAATTGTGTCTGCAATTGCATAGAGCACGTCCTTGCCTATCTTGAGTTCTGATTTGAGCAGAGCCACAAAATCTTCGCAGTCGTAAGGGTACACCCACACGCTGTCTTGCATCCGCACAAAGCCGATCTCGAGCATCGCTGTGCGCAGGCGGAATCGCACTGACTTTCGTCGTTCGGGAATATCGAACACGATCATTCGCCAGCGCCTATCCCATTTCTTTTTCTGATTCTTGAGCGCAATTTTCGCTTGCTCGAATGCGAGAGCTTTCCTTCCGGCTCCTGTGATGCGCAAGAATTTCTTACCGTCCCTTTCTACCCACACCGCATACTTCTTGGCTACTAAACGCCCCGCAACTGACCTCGCCCTGTATTTCAGGTTATATCGCTGATTCGGTAAATATTCGAGAAGTTGCATTGCATTCCCCGCGATGACAGCGAGCGGCACAAATGTCGCGACAGCGATTGTTGCGAGCATTGCATGCTGAATATCCCGCTTTCGCTTCCTCTTCCTCGACGCCTCCTCCAATTTCCCCATATCTTCACTGTAAACGACATCTACCTATATTGCTCAACCGATTGTGGATAGGTAGATTTCAGGATGCACGCCAAAACTTGAAAACGAGCATTGGGAGCGGGCAGACATAGAGCACCTTCCCTATACGGTCGTAATACCAGCCGATCCAGAAATCGTACCAAAGGAAATTCGCACTCGCTTTCAGTTTCATCGCAGAGCTAAAGAGCGACCATGCTGGCGATACTGTCGCCCTCGCGCATCTTCATGATGCGGACGCCCTGGGTCGCGCGCGAGAGGAGCGAGATTTCGGCGATTGAGGTGCGGATCACCTGCCCTTTCTTGGAAACCACCACGAGCTCCTCGCCTTCAAGGTCGCCGGAGACGATGCGCGCGCCGATAATCTCGCCGGTCTTCGGCGTAACCTCGGCCGTCTTGATGCCCGAGCCGCCGCGGCCCTGCACCTTGTATTCAGTCATCTTAGTCCGCTTGCCGTAGCCCTTGCTCATAATCACCAGAAGCGAAGCATCTTTCGCGTCCGCCGGAATCACTTCTGCCGAGACGACCCGGTCGCCCTTCTTGAGAGCCATGCCCTTCACGCCGCCGGCGGTACGGCCCATCTCGCGCACATCTTCCGTATCGAAGCGGATCGACTGTCCCTTGGACGTAACGACCGAGACTGTATCGACGCTCCCTGCGAGATTCGCCGAGACGAGCGTGTCATCTTTTTTCAAATTGATCGCGATAATACCCGAGCGGCGCACATCAGCGAAGCTCTTCGCCGCAACGCGCTTCACTACGCCCGCTCCGGTGACAAAGACGATCGACGATGCGTCGAGCGCCGCGCCCTTAGGCACCGCGAGCACGCTCGTTACCGATTCGTCGCCCGCGAGCGGGAGAAAATTCATAATGCTCTTGCCCTTGGTCGCGCGCTTCCCTTCCGGTATCTCGTACATCTTGAGCTGGTATGCCTTGCCGAAGTTAGTGAAGAAGAGAAGGTCGCTGTGCGCCGAGGCGACAAGGAAATGCGTGACGATGTCCTCTTCTTTGGTCGCGATATCCACCACGCCGACGCCGCCGCGTTTCTGTATCTTGTATTCGTTCGGGTTCGTCCGCTTTACGTACCCACCCTGGGTCAGCACGAGCATCGACTCTTCGTCCGGCACAAGGTCTTCGACGGAGATGTTCTGCACGCCGCCCCTGACTACCCTCGTGCGGCGGTCGTCGCCGTACTTCTCGCCGAGCTCGATAAGCTCGGCCTTCACTACCGCGAGTATCTCTTTGGGCGAGGAGAGAATCTTCTTCAACCTCTTGATAAGCGCCTGTATTTCGGCGAGCTCGTCCTCGATCTTCTTGCGTTCCAGCCCGGCGAGCTTGGAGAGGCGCATCTCGAGGATAGCCGCCGCCTGAAGCGTGGAGAAACCGAACTTCTTCTGGAGCGCGAGGCTCGCCGCGGGGATATCCGCCGCTTTCTTGATGATAGCGATGACCTCGTCGATATGGTCGAGCGCCTTCGAGAGGCCGAGGAGGATATGCTCGCGCGCCTCTGCCTGCCGCAGGTCAAACTCGGTACGGAGCCGGACCACTGTCTGGCGATGCTTGATGAAATGTCCGAGCATGCCCGAGAGCGAGAGCATCTCCGGAACGCCGTCGACTAAGGCGAGCATGTTGTAGTGGAACGTACTTTCGAGTTCGGTGTGCTTGTAGAGCGCGTTTAAGACCGCCTGCGGGTGCGCGGTGCCCTTCAGCTCGACGACAACGCGGATGTCGCTCGTCGACTCGTCGCGCAGATCGCGGATGCCTTCAAGCTTCTTCTCCTGCACCAGATCGGCGATGCGGCTGATGAGCTCGCTCTTGTTCACGCGGTACGGAATAGAGGTGATGATGATGCGCGTATCTTTCTTGCCGTCGTCGACAATCTCCGCCTCGCCGCGCACCACGACCGGCCCCTTGCCGCTTCCGTACGCGTGCTTGATGTCCGCTTGATTGAACGCGACGCCGCCGAGCGGGAAATCCGGGCCTTTGACGAACTGGAGCAGATCGTCGGTGGTCGCCTCCGGATTTTCGATAAGGTGGACCGTCGCAGAAACGACCTCGCGGAGATTGTGCGGCGGGATATTGGTCGCC
>CAYHFY010000016.1:863-9407 GCA_964356085.1 uncultured Candidatus Saccharibacteria bacterium | reverse complement strand
AGGAGATGGTGATGCCGGGCGACACCGTCACCTTCAAGGTGAAGCTCGTCGCGCCGGTCGCTCTCGAAGAGCAGCAGCGCTTTGCTATCCGCGAAGGCGGTAAGACGGTCGGTGCCGGCGTGGTAACGAAGATCACCGCCTAAGCGCGCTTGAAGCACTACTACGATGCCCGAGACTGCGATCAAGACGAAGAAAAAGGCATCTAAGCGCGCCGTGAAGACGGATGCGCCGGTGAAGGAAGCGGCGCCGAAGAAGAGAACGGCGACGCCGATTCCTGCGGAACACAAGCTCCGCATCCGCGTCCGCGCCTACGAACACAAGATACTCGACCTCTCGGTGAAGCAGATAATGGACACCGCCGCCCGTTTCGACGCGGTCGTCGTCGGCCCCGTGCCGCTCCCGACCGAGATTAAGCGTTGGACGGTGAACCGTTCGACCTTCGTCTACAAGGACGCGCGCGAGCAGTTCGAGATGCGCGTCCACAAGCGCCTCATCGACATCATGAACCCCTCGCCGAAGGTAATCGAGGCCCTCACGAACCTCAATCTGCCTTCCGGTGTTACAATCGACGTCAAGATGGTCTAGCACGAACCTATCGTGCACAAAAAATCCCGTTTCAAAAGCGGGATTTTTTGTGCCATAATAGCCTTTAGAAAGAAGAGGCAATCATGCCAATGGAATCCTACTCTCGAGAGGAGAATCACCATGACGGATTTGATGAGATGGGTTGTTGAATGGCTTAAGAAATATTGTTCCGAGCGCGACATACGGAATCACACTCTAGATTTTTCTGGCGGGGGCCGTATCCGAGTAGACGTCGATTGGTTGGTCAGACGGCCAAAGTTCCAGGAGCAAAGACGGAAGGTGCAATTGCTAGAGTGTCTTATCGAGAACGGTGCCATCAGACGGGAATAATACAGAGTCATCCGCGGGGTCGGCACATTCGTGCCGGCCCTTCCTGCATTTTCCGCTTCACGCCACATATATGCCGTGGTATCCTCGGTTTATGCCTATCGCCCACGCCACGCGCGGTTTCCCCTGGCTTAACCGCATGCTGTATCGCCCCTACAAGGGCGCGCATCGGGGCTACTGGTATCGGCTCCCGTGGAACAGGAAGCCAGCCCCCTACTACGCTTCGCTCTAAGAATTACATAGTCTTTTGTTGATAGAAACAGTTCGTGGGGATTTTAGAAACACAAGCGGGATTATATGCTTTAATGAAAGGCAATGAATATTCCCCTGCCTGAAGACTCGTCGGATCAATCATCCTCTATTTTAGAGACCATTCCACAAGCGCAGGAATTGTCAGGATCTGTTAATTCTGGCGGACATAGAACGTTATGGATAATCGTGGTAAGTATAATCGTTGTTGCTAGCGTTACTGCAGTTTTTGTTTATGTGCGTTCTCCATATGTTTCCCGACAGGCAAATCAAGATACGGAAAGCTTAATAACATCTCATGCCCCGGAGGGGAAAGACATAGGATTTATTTATGGGCGCGAAGCAAAAATATCGGATGAAATCCTGCCGTCGGATGAGTTCGCTCTCTTCGATATCTCGAAACAATCCCTAACAACAATTGACACGTCTCGCCCGCTCGCGTGGCAAGGAACAAATGGGGAACCCATTATCCTTTATTCCAGAATGAATATCGCGAATGAACCGAACACATTTACCGTTTCCGCATTCGATCTTACCTCTTCATTTACGCGAGGTATAAAACTTCCAGACGAAGTCAATGCGTATTCCTCTATCGCGTATTCTCCGGTCGAGAAAAAAGTCGCACATTGCGTTGCAAACGAGACGGTTTTTAATGTTCTCGATCTCGTTTCTGGCAGAAAGGATGCATTCCCATCGTTTACGGGCTGTCTTGCCAACAATTCGTTTAATCCGCCGCACTTCTCGCCTGACGGGACGGAAATCTATTATCAAACGTTCGGGAGTAATGAGGACGGTACCTATAACCACAGTTTCTACAAGTATCAAAAACTTTCGCTCGCTACGGGAAGATCAACCATCACTCCACCTGAAACAAGTCCGACGAACTTAAGATTTGACACAGATCGTAAGTGGCTTGCGGAGATAAGAACTGCCGGAAACGATGTAGAATCCTATAGTAACCAGTTGGCGATTCTTGATTTGTCCGCAGTCTCGCCCGATTCCGTATCAAGCGTGATAAAGGAACAGACAGCGCCGCTTGTGGCTCGGAAAACACTTGGCTCTTATGTGCACATAGGAACTATACAAAGAACAGGTGATGGTGCCGGCTTCTTCTTCTACACATTCGTTCAGAAAGGGTATGGTTCGGGAGAGCGCGATTTTCAGATAGGATTTTTTGATAACGATAATAAAACAGTAACGTATCCGATCGGTTCTGTTCCGACTGGATATGGAAGCATGTCCCTGTTAGGGTCGCATGAGAAAGAGTTTGTCGTGTTCGGTATGCAAAACAGAAGTACGGAACTTGATGATGTGTTTTATGCCTCCGTTAGTGCAAATGCCGTTACGCTCGTCGACCGCGGCACGAGACTGTTTGGAGGGGTCTATTTCGTCGAAGAAAAGTAAGTTGCATCTTTTGGAGGGGTAGGGTAGAGTGCCTTTAACGCTACGAACGGTGCCCGCGACCGGTCCTATGGCAGAACGCGCGATGCGTCTCTGCATCGCGCGTTCTGCTTAACAAAAAATGAAATTCATCCTCGCCAAGAAAGAAAAAATGACCCGTATCTTTACGGCGGACGGCCTTGCGCATGCGGGAACTATTCTCGCTACCGATCCGATAACGGTGACGCAGGTGAAGACGAAGGACGGCAAGGACGCCTATGCCGCCATCCAGGTGGGGATGGGCGAGCGTCGCGCAAAGAACATCAGCAAGCCGGTCCTGGGCCATACTAAGAGCAAGGGCTACGAAGCTATCCGTGAGTTTCGCACTGATGACCCTGCCGAAGTAGGAAGCACGATTGATGCATCCGTCTTCGCCGTTGGCGATATGGTGCAGGTCTCGGGACTCACGAAGGGTAAGGGCTTCGCCGGCGTGGTGAAGCGCCACGGCTTCCACGGCGGGCCGCGCAGTCATGGCCAGAAGCACACCGAGCGCTCCCCGGGCTCTATCGGCGGCTCGGGCGGCCGCGCGGGCGGTCGCGTCGCCAAGGGGATGCGGATGGCCGGCCGCATGGGCGGTGATCGCGTGACGGTCGCGAATCTCAAGGTGCTCGCTGTCGACCTGAAGGCGGGCGAGATAATCGTCAGCGGCGCGGTGCCGGGCCGCCGCGGTACGCTTCTCGAGGTGGTCGCAATATAATTTTCGTACTATGACTACAGAAACTAAGGCAGTGAAGAAGGCAGTGCGCGCGCCGAAGGCGCACGCGAAGACAGTTGCGCCGGCCGCAATCGAGATGGCTATCTACTCGATGGAGGGAAAGAAGGTCGGGAACATCGCCCTTCCAGAGAACATCTTCGGGGTGTCCTGGAAGGCCGATCTCGTGCATCAGGTAACGACCGCTATGCAGGCGAACCTGCGCCAAAACCGCGCCCACACCAAGGACCGCTCCGAGGTCTCGGGCGGCGGCAAGAAGCCGTGGAAGCAGAAAGGCACCGGTCAGGCGCGTCACAGCTCGACACGCTCGCCTATCTGGCGCCACGGCGGCATCACCTTCGGCCCGCGCTCGGAGCGCAACTATAGCGAGAAGATTAACAAGAAGATGCGCCTCGGCGCGCTTCTCTCCGTCCTCTCACGGAAGGCGAAGGATGGCGAGATTATCCTCATCGACAGCTTCGCCTTCGTCGCGCCGAAGACATCGGCGGCGAAGGTTGCACTCGCCGCCATCGCAGAAGGCGCAGGGGCGGCGACGCTCGCGACGAAGAAGAAGAATGCCGCAATCTTCGCGCTCTCGGCGTACGACGCGAACACGATCAAGAGCTTCCGCAATTTCGGCAATGTTACGACGGAGGAACTGCGCAACCTGAACCCGGTCGACGTGCTCGCGCACAAGTATCTCGTGATCGAGAAGCCGGAGGCGGCGTTTGCCGCACTCGCCGCTCGCGCAAAGTCTAAATAATCATTATGGCAATCTTCGGCACTAAAAAGACGACAAAGAAAGAAAAAGCGGACAAGGCCGTTAAAGCGCGTCGCGCTCGGACTTCGAAGCTTCAGGGCGGAGTGGCCCACGAGATTATCCGCGCGCCGTGGTTCTCCGAGAAGGCTCTGCTCTCGACCGAGAAGGGTGTCTACACTTTCGCGGTGCCCGCGCGCGCGACGAAGGCCGCTATCGCGAGCGCCATCAAGGAGATCTACAATGTCGACCCTCGTAAGATCCGCATCGTCAATCTCCCGGGCAAGCCGAAAACAATGCGCACGAAGCGCGGCGAGGGCGTCCGTGCCTCCCGCCGCAAGGCCTACGTCTACCTGAATGCCGGCGACAGCATCCAATTTTCCTAATCCCGTATGAAAACCTACAAACCGACCAGCAAGAGCCGCCGCCATATGACCACGCTCCCGTACAAGGAGCTTCTCTCGGGCGACGCGCCACACAAGCCGCTCTTAAACAAGAAGAGCAGTCAGGGTGGCAGGAATGGCTTCGGGCGCATCACGACTCGCCACCAGGGCGGCGGCCACAAGAAGCGTTTCCGCGACGTTGATTTCAAATACGACAAGAAGAACATCCCCGCGAAGATCGAGACTGTCGAGTATGACCCGTTCCGCTCGGCCTTCATCGGGCTCGCGCTTTACCGCGACGGCGAGCGCCGTTATGTCATCCTGCCGAAGGAGATGAAAGTAGGTTCCACTTTCATCGTCGGCGAGGATGCGCCCCTCCTCGTGGGCAATCGCCTTCCGCTCGGCTCGATTCCCGTCGGCACCTTTATCTACAACATCGAGCTCTCGCTCGGCAAGGGCGCCTCGCTCGTCCGCTCCGCAGGCAACTTTGCCGAGGTGGTCGCGCATGATGCCGGCTACGCGCAGGTGAAGCTCCCTTCGACCGAGATCCGCAAGGTCTCCGACCTCTGCTATGCGTCTATCGGCGCAGTGGGCAACGAAGAGTACAACCTCGTCGTGATCGGCAAGGCCGGCCGCTCGCGCTGGATGGGCATCCGCCCGACGGTGCGTGGCACCGCGATGAACCCCGTCGACCACCCGCACGGCGGCGGCGAAGGCCGTCAGGGCCGCGGCCTCCGGAGGGCGAAGAGCAAGTGGGGCAAGCCCACCGGCAAGGGCCAGAAGACGAGGACTCCAAAGAAATACTCAAACGTCTTCATCGTCTCCCGCCGCAAAGTCGGCAAGAAGAGAAAGGGATAATTTCACAAAGCAACACATCCGCCGCACGAAGTGCGGCGGATGTGTTTTGCGTATGATAAAATGTTCCGTATGAAGAAGGCGAAGAAATCCAAGGCGATCACAGAGCCGACTGTCGCGGAAGTGATGGGTGCCGTTCAGGACTTGACCGAAGCGGTTCAAACCGGATTTGCAAAGGTTGAAAAGAGATTCAATATGCTCGAAGATGTTGTGGAGCGGCAGGGGAGTCTTCTCGGTTCTCTCGTTGATGGCCAAAATAATCTACGCGAACGGGTGAGTATTCTCGACCAGCGTATGAGTAAGACGCAAAACAGGGTTGAGGACATTGCCGATTCGCTCGGAGACATCACACGAGTCGCTGATCGGGACCGGGTATCGACCATTGATCATGAACGGCGCATCCGCCACCTCGAGAAGGCGCGCGCGTAACAAAACACATTCGATACCCAATCTGTCAAGGTTCTGGAATCGCCGAGGATTTATGAGGCTGTTTTGGGACGGCACGTTTGACTTCCAATAGCGCTTCCTGTATCTTTCCAGTATCCCGCCTCGCGGGCTTTTCATTACTTTCTATGTCACGCTCACTCAAGAAAGGACCCTTTGTGGACATTAAGCTCCTCAAGAAGGTCCAGAACGCGAAACCGGCATCAGCCGGCGTGATTAAGACGTGGGCGCGCAGAAGCCAGATAAGCCCCGAGATGATCGGTTTCACCTTCGGCGTCCATAACGGTAAGGCACACGTCGAGGTGCTCGTGAATGAGGATATGGTCGGACATCGTCTCGGCGAGTTCTCGCTGACTAAGAAGTTCCTCCGCCACGGCGGCAAGATGCAGAAGGAGATGGAGCAGAAGAAGCAGGAAGCAGAGATCGCGTCCGCGAAGGCCGCGAAGGCGCCTGTCGCCGCCGCTCCGGCGAAGAAATAGTTCGACTGCGCTCACTATAAATAATCATGTCAAACGCTACCCTCAAGAGCCACAATCAGACGCCGCGTAAGGTGCGTCTCGTCGCCGATCTCGTAAAAGGGAAGAAGGTCCCGGCGGCGCTCGCGGCGCTCCAGTTCCTCCCGAAGCGCGCCTCGGAGCCTGTGGCGAAGCTTATTAAGAGCGCGGCGGCAAACGCGAAAAGCCGCGGTGAGGATGCCGACGAGATGACCGTGCAGTCGGTCATCGTCGAGAGCGCCGGCATGCTGAAGAAATATATGCCGCGCGCTTTCGGCCGCGCTTCGCTTATCCGCCGCCGCAAGAGTCGCGTGATAGTAAAGCTCGCCCCCTTCTCCGCCAAGGCCCCGAAGGGCAAGCCTGCCGCGAAGAAAAGCAAATAGATTTTATGACCCACATCGTACATCCTTACGCGCACCGTCTCGGCATCATCCGAGACTGGAAGAGCCGTTGGTTCGCCGCCGACAAGAAGAGCTTCCGTGAGAACATCAAGGTCGATGAGACCATCCGCCGCTTCCTTATGAAGCGTTTGCGCGGCACCTACACGAGCGGCATCGAAATCGAGCGGGGGGCGGGCGAACTGCGCGTTATCCTCTCGACGGCGCGCCCGGGACTCGTCATCGGCCGTTCCGGCGAGAACGCGGTCAAGCTCCGTACGGAACTGACCGAGGTGGTACGCAAGGCGTCGGGCCGCGCGCTCCCCGCCGGCCAGAAGGTCAAGTTTGATATTAACGAGATCCGCCAGCCGGAGACGGATGCGGCGGTCGTCGCCTACATGATTGCCGAGGGGCTCGAGAAGCGAATGCCTTTCCGTCGCGTGCTGAAGCAGACGATAGAAAAGGTTATCGCCGCCCGCGAGGTCGAGGGCGTGCGTATCGCGCTCTCCGGAAGGCTCGGCGGCGCGGATATGAGCCGCAAGGAGGAGCTCAAGAAGGGCCCCATTCCGCTCCAGACCTTCCGCGCGGATATCGACTTCGCGCACGAGCAGGCGTACCTGCCGTACGGCGTTATCGGCATCAAGGTGTGGATCTATCGCGGCAACGTGTACCAAGACAAGAAGACAAGGGTGGCTCTGCCCGAGGGCGCTACGCGCGGCTAGAACATATTTAAATTTTTCACCATGTTGTTTCCTAAAAAAGTAAAGCACCGCAAGTGGCAGACGGAGCGAAAGAGCCCGAAGCGCCTCAATCGCCCCGAGACGCGCGGCACCACCGTCGTGTTCGGCTCCTTCGCGCTCAAAGCGCTCTCGAGCGCGCGCGTGACGAGCAATCAGATCGAGTCGGCGCGCAAGGTGCTCACTCGTGCAACCGCGAAGACCGGCAAGCTCTGGATCCGCATCTTCCCTGATCGTCCGGTGACGGCGAAGCCTGCGGAGGTAGGAATGGGTAGCGGCAAGGGCGACCCGAAGCATTACGTCTTTGAGGTGCGCCCGGGCCGGGTGCTCTTCGAGATGGACGGCGTGCCCGAGAACATCGCGCGGGCGCATCTGCGCCAGGCCGGCATGAAACTGCCGGTAACGACCTCTGTCGTCACGCGCGGCTAGGCCATTGCTTTTTCATCATTTGTATGACAAAAAAAGAAAGCATGACGACAAAGACCGATACGGAGCTCGCGAAGCTCCTCGTTGATACGCGCGCGACTCTGCGCTCGGAGCGCTTTTCCGCCGCCGGCGCGCGCGCCAAGGACTCGAACTCGCCGCGCAAGTTCCGCAAGGTCATCGCACGCGTGCTTACCGAACAGCATGCGCGCGCGCTCACGACACATTCGACAAGCTCCGTGCAGGCAAGCTCACCGCAAGCCGCATAACCGTTATGGAACAAAAAACCCTCCGCCCCCAATTGTTCGTCGGCGTCGTCGTGAAGACGGCGATGAAGGACACGGCTACCGTCCGTGTCGATCGCTACGTGAAGAACGCGAAGTACAAGAAGTACTTCGTGCGCTCAAAGAAGTACCTCGCGCACGACGCGGGCAACACCGCGAAGGTCGGCGACACGGTTACCATCGTAGCGACGCGTCCGATCTCGAAGCTGAAGCGTTTCGCTATCGATCCGGCGAAGACGGTGCCGGCCGATGAGGATCGAGGAGTCGCCTCGGCTGAATAATATGTTACAGCCTCAATCCATCGTTACAGTGGCAGATAATTCCGGCGGCCAGGTCGCCCGAATCTTCAAGGTGCTCGGCGGGAGCAAGCGTCGCTATGCCGGCATCGGCGATGTCGTCGTCGTTTCCATACAGACCGCCCAGCCCCGCAAGGCGGTGAAGAAGAAGGATATCTATCGCGCGGTCGTTGTGCGGCAGGTCAACCCTTTCGCCCGCAAG
>CAYHFY010000016.1:0-853 GCA_964356085.1 uncultured Candidatus Saccharibacteria bacterium | reverse complement strand
AGAACGCCGTCGTGCTTATCGAGAAACAGGGTAAGGAGATGGGCCCGAAGGGGAACCGCATCTTCGGCCCCGTGCCGCGCGAGCTCTCCGAGCGGGGCTGGCACAATATCGTCTCGCTCGCGCCCGAAGTCGTCTAATATTTTTAGTATGAAAGTAAAAAAAGGAGACAAAGTTAAAGTTATCGCTGGCAAGGACAAGGGTAAGTCCGGTGTGGTCGCGCGCGCCCTGCCGAGAGAAGACAAGGTCATCATTGAGGGCGTCGCGCTCTATAAGCGTCATCTGCGGGGCACAGCGGGGAAGGTCGGCCGCATCGTCGAGCGCCCGCGCCCTATCCACGTCTCGAACGTCGCCCGCATCGAAAAATAAATATGTCCATCACCAAACAAAAACAGCAGTCGGCCTATCTCGCGCTTAAAGAAGCGTTCGGCTACACGAGCCCGATGCAGGGCCCGCGCATCCTGAAGGTCGTCGTCTCGACCGGCGTCGGCAAGAAGCGCGATAAGAAACAGCTCGAACTGATCGAGAACCGCCTCGGGAAGATAACGGGACAGAAGCCGTCCCCGCGCCCCGCGCGCATCTCGATCGCTTCTTTCAAGGTGCGCGAAGGCGACACGGTCGGTCTCCAGGTAACGCTTCGCGGCGCGCGGATGTACGACTTCATCGATAAGCTCGTCCATATCGCGCTTCCGCGCACGCGCGACTTCCGCGGACTCTCGCCGAAGGCGATCGACGATATGGGTAACATCACCATCGGCATCAAGGAGCACACGATCTTCCCCGAGACGAGCGACGAGGACATCAAGGACGTATTCGGCATCGCCATCACTATCGTCACGACGGCCAAGTCGAAGCC
>CAYHFY010000015.1:8964-9546 GCA_964356085.1 uncultured Candidatus Saccharibacteria bacterium | reverse complement strand
CGGGTTGCTAACTCGCTATACGGGTAAAACCGTATCGAGGGTTCGAATCCCTCCCCCTCCGCATTGACGGTCTTTTAATCTAATGTTATTATAAAACAATCCGAAAGGCTGTTAAACAAAAAGAGCGCCTCGAACAGCGTGAGGCGCCCTCCCTTGCACAAAGATCAAAAAACGTCGTTCCATCCGATTCCCGGACCGGGCGCCTCGGCGCGACGATGTAGCTGAGCCGCCGATGCTTCCTCAAGCTCCATCACTACGAGATGGCTGTTGCCACGGAAAAGCGACGACAGAAAATGCTTGCACGCGTCGCACTCTTCGGACTTCTTCGTACAAGCAAGTCCCCTGATGCACTGTGTCAGCTCTGCGACTTCAGTACTTTCATGAAACATGATAAATCCCCTTTTTTGCGTTACGGGAGGAACATCCTCTGGTGTTGAAAGCGGACTGCCCTTCAACAGTCAGATGCTACAACAGAGAACCGGCCGGCCCCCCCCCCCGCGGCGGGGCTTAAAGCTGCGGGGGCCCCGCGGGCGATCAATACGAGATGGGTTTGGGCCCCGCCCGGCGTGTTGGGGGGGAAAC
>CAYHFY010000015.1:2860-8954 GCA_964356085.1 uncultured Candidatus Saccharibacteria bacterium | reverse complement strand
TTGTTTTTTGTGCTTTCACTTGTTTTGTTTTTAATAGCGCAGCCCCTATAAACTTTATTTTCATACAACTCTCACGCCGGGCTTAAAGCGCGCGGGCGGTTCCTTGACTGCGCGGAGCGCAGTGCGCGATTACATTCCCGACGGGTTGCAGGCCCGGCAGTCCTTCTTGTGCGAAAACGCGAGGACGAGCGCCGAGACGCCGACGAGCAGGTAGACAAGGCTCTCGACCGTCGGCCAGGAGCCGAGGACGAGACTTACGACGTTCCAGTCGCCGCCCATCCAACTGCCGAGAGCGATGAGGCCCCAGTTGATGCCTCCGATGATCACGAGAACGAACGCGATAGCGTGTAGCTTCATGCGGGTAGAAGATGGTTAAAGCGGGGTAATGTCCGCTTCCTACAGTATGACTCTTCTTCGCGCCGTCCAGAGACCCCCCTGTGTAAAACGCCGCGAGTGTCCCGCCGCGCCCTAGGTATGCGTTATCGGCATATGCGCTCGGTCGAGCGGCAGAGAGATGGTGAAGGTCGAGCCCTTCCCCTCCTCGCTCTCGAAGGAGAGCGAGCCGTTATGCTTGTCGACGATGCTTTTCACGAAGAAGAGGCCGAGGCCCGAGCCCTCGGTCTGGAACTGCACGGCGTTCGGCGCGCGATAGAACTTATTGAAAAGGAGCTCCCGATCTTTCGCTGGGATGCCGATGCCGGTATCCTGGACGCTGATGCGCAGGAATCCGTCCTCCGGATGGAGGCGGAAGGTGATCGTCCCGCCGCTCGGCGTGTATTTGACGGCATTATCCATCAGGTTGCGTATCGCGAGCGAGAGCTTCTCTCTGTCACGCATCACCGGCGGCGAATCTTCGCCGGCATATTCGCGGACGATGGTAAGCTTGCGTTCCTCGATGTTGACCTGGAAGTCTTCGATGAGCTCGTCGATGATGTCGGAGACGCTCCCGAGCGTGAATCGGTATTCGAAGAGCCCTTCTTCGATGCGATTGACGTTCAGTATCTCATTTATCAGATTGATGACGTTGTCGTTCGCGACGGCTATCTTGTTCAGCAGTTCCTTCTGGGCGCCGTCGAGCGCGCCGCCGTGTCCGCTTAGAAGCGACGAGAGCCCCCACTTGACTCCGGCGAGAGGTGTACGGAGCTGGTGCGAAGCGGTCGCGACGAAGTTCGATTTGAGCCGCTCGACCACCTTTTCTTGAGAGACGTCGTGGATGACGCGCATCGAGCCGATCGGCTCTCCCGCCTCATCGCGGAGCGGGAGCGCGGTTATGTGCAGGGTCTTGTTCGTCGGCTCGAGGAAGCTTATCTCCTTTGTCTCCCCCTCGCTAAGCGTCATCTGCGATATCTGCCCTATCGGCAGGAGCAGGGTGTCCGGCCCGAACTCCTTCGGATGCTTCCCGACGAAGGAGGCGCGAGAGGCGCTGAAGAGCTTCAGCGCGCGCGGGTTCGCGTCGATGATGCGGCCCGAGAGGTCGTAGACAAGGAGCCCGTCCTCGATAGAATCGACCATCGACTTCATCTTCTTCCGCTCTGAAGCGAGCGTCTCGAAGGTCATCGAGTTCTCAAGCGCGACCGCCAAGAATTGGGCGAAGGTCGTGAGGACGGGGAGCTCCTCGCTGTCGAACTCGTGGAGATGGTCGTAGAAGGTCGCGAGCACGCCTATCGTCCGCCCCTGGACGATAAGCGGGAACGCGCCCATCGCCTCCTGATGCTCTATCGACATCGCGATTCCCCACTCCTTCGCGATGCGATCGTCGGTGAACACCCTCGAAGAGACTTGCGGCTCGCTCGTCGAGTACGCGAGGCCGATAAGCGTGCCCCGCTCCGCCTGCGGGACATGATCTTCGAAGAACTTCAGCGCGCGGCGCGAGAGGCCGTTTGACGCGACGAGCGGGAGGTCGGGCTTCCCCGGCTCGCCGCGAAACACCGCGACGCTCTTGACGCCGAACTTCTTCTTGAAGTAGTCCGCGACGTAGGAGAGCGATATGTCCAATGATTCGTAAAGATAGAGGTTCAAGAGCTGGGTCACGCGCTGGACGTTGACCATATTTTCCACTTGATTCTTGAGCAGGGTCGCAGTCTCCGCGATGGTCTGATACTGCTCCCTGTTCGCTATCACCACCGCGATCTGATTCGCCAGCACTTCAAGGAAAAGCCGCTCCGCGGCGGTGAAATCGTGCTCGCTCTTGTAATAAGCGTCGAATACGCCTATCGTCTCGCCGTTCACGATGATTGGCGTCGCGAATACCGAAATCATCCCTTCCTCGACGAGCATCTCGCTCCACCGAGACGAGCCGACCGAGTATTCTCCCGGGTTCTTTATCGAGAGGGACTGGTTCCTCTCCATCACGCCGCCGACAAGCCCTTTCCCCACGGGGATGCGATCCGTCTTGTTGAAGAAGCGGACATACCGGTCGCTTAAGCCCGCCGACGCCTCGATGCGCATAAATCGCGTCTCCTTCTCCACGACCCAGACCGCCGCCGCGTCGATGGAGAGCTTCTCGACCAGGTTTTTCAAAACGACGCCGAGAGTCTCTTCTATCTTCTGCCTCGAGACGTTCAAGTCTCGCGACAGCACGCTTAAGAGCGAGAGCCATCTCGTATCCCCGTCGCGCGGCGTTTCCTCCTGCATAGCGTATAGGCGTAGTATATACTATGCCCCTCCCCCCTATCCGAGAGGGCTATGCTATGCTTCTCAAGAGAGAGTCATTACTATCCTCAATGACAACGCTATGAATGAAAAAGTAAAAATAGGATTCATCTCCGGATTCACCGGCCCGTATAGCCGAATAGTCGAGAACCAGTTTAAGGGAGTCCTGCTCGCCGTCGAAGAGATCAATAAGAAGGGCGGCGTTCTCGGGAAACAGGTCGAGGTGATCAAGAAGGACGATTCGATGAAGGCGGACATCGCCGAGCAGGCCGCCCGAGATCTGATAGAGAAAGACGGGGTGCATTTCCTCCTCGGAACGCTCGCCGCGCCGACCGCTACGGCCGCGAACAAGGTCGCCGTCGAGAAGCACATCCCCTTCATCGCGCTCAACCAGGTAAGCGCGGTTACCGAAGCGCCGAACCTCGGCCCGTATTCCTTTCACGAAGGACTGACGCCCTTCATCACCGCGCACCTGGTCGGCGGATGGGCGATAAAGAACCTGGGTAAGCGCGCCTTTCTCGTCGTCCCCGACTATCAGTGGGGCTACGAGTCGTACGATGCGTATAAGAAAGTCCTCGCGGCAAACGGCGGCATCGAGGTCGGGCTTATCAAGATGCCGCTCGGCTTCAAGAAGGAGGACTTCGCGGCGAAGATTCCGGAGATACGCGCGGCCCAGCCGGAGGTTGTTATCGCGACAAACTTCGGGCAGGATCAGGTCAACTTCATCGAGGCCGTCGACGAAGCGGGACTAAAGAAGGACATGAGCATCATCCTGGGCGTCTCCGAGATATCCATCCGCGAGGCGCTCTCGCAGGAACAGCTCGTCGGGATGTATTGGGGGGTCAATTTCTATTGGGGCCTTGCCGAGACAGTCCCCGTCGCCAAGCGGTTCGTCGACGCCTTCCGCGCGCAATTCAACGACGAGTACCCGACGGGGTATGCGGGTATAGCGTATTCCGCCGCGATGGAGCTGATGGAAGTCTCGAATCTCGTCGGCAAATACCCTTTTGACTATGACGCGATCGCGAAAACGATGGAAGGCCGCACCTACAACCACTACAAGGGAGACGAATGGTGGCGCCCCTGCGACCACCAGTCGTTCCAGGACCTCTATATCATGCGCTTCAAGGGCCCCGAGGAGAGCAAGCACGAGCACGACATCGCCCAGGTTGTCGACCGCGTGAATTGGGACTTAGGCATCGAGCACTCCTGCGAGGAGCTCGGGCATAAGGGCTTTATCGGCGGACACTTCGCCTGACGCACAAACAAACAAGCCGCCCCGCGAGCGGGGCGGCTTGTTTGTTTGTGCGTTATGCTTCCTTGTCGAAGACCGTCTGCCTTTGATCGAGCGGGACGTTCATCGCGTCGAGCATCCTGCCCTTGATGGCGATAGTGATCCATCCGAGGACAAGACCGGCGACGGTAAGAACGATGTGATAGACCGCGAGGGTGATATCCTGGGGCGTCTCGAAGCCGAGCGCCGCGGAGAAGCCGAACGCGGTCGCGAAGTAACCCGCGTAGCCGAAGAAGTAGGCCGGAGCGAGCTCGAACCAGTCGGTAAGCTCAAGCAGGACGATAGACGTCGCCACGAGGAAGACGACGATCGGATACGCCCAGAGGCCGCCGATGATGCCCACGAGCCAGTTGCCGATAATGATGGTAAGCCAGCCGTAGACGACGCCGCCGACCATGGCGATGACGTACTTGTGTGCGCGCTGGAGCCTGCCGCCCGCCATGAAGTAGAGCGCCCAGCTGATAAACGGCACCCAGATAAGGGTGCCAACCCAGGAGAACCCCTTGCCGGCGAGCACGTTTCCGATAAGGACGGTGCCGCCCGCAAGCACGCCGACCATAAGCGCGATGGGGAGCCAATTGATAAAACGTGGTTGTATTGCCATAAGGATTATGATACCGATAATAAAAACGTCAACCTCTGTCTATTGTACCTCGGCGCGGCCGAGAAACCGAAAAGATATCCCCACCGGCGGGTTAGCCGAGAATCTCTTGGATTTTTCCCGTTATTTCCTCGACCATGCTGTTCGCCTTGACGAGATAGTCCTTCGCGCCAAGGTCGATGCCGTGCTGTATCTCCTCCTTGCTCCCCAGATTGGAGAGGATAAGCACCGGAATCGCCTTTGTTGACTCCTCTTGCTTGAGCTTCTGCAGGATATCGAAGCCGCCGACGCCAGGAAGGACGATGTCGAGGAGGACGATGCCGGGCTGTTCCGCCTGGATGCGCTCGAACGCCTGGGCGCCGTCGGTAACCGGAACGACGGTGAAGCCCTCGCTGATAAGGTGCGTGGCGAGGATGCTCGACATGAGCGAATCATCCTCGACCAAGACTATCTTCTTTTTGTTGTTTTCCATTGTTGCCGTATTCTACAGGAATTGCCGAAATAATGCTCGGGGCGCTATCAACAGCCCCGCCGCAAAGGCGGACGCTAGCGGAATATGATCTGAAAATTGTACATTCCCATTGAGCAGAGGCCCTGCAGGGTGCCCTGCGCCTCTTCGGCGGAAATAGCTATCTCCTCGACGCCGGCCGGCTTGAGAAACGCCCGATACGAGAGCGCGGGGATGACGAGGCTCGCCGAGCAGTCGAAGGTGCCGTTAGTCCGGACGCGCAGGACGGTCGGCACGCCCGCCTTCGCCTCGACTATTCGCGGCGAATATCCGCCCTTCGCGCTGATGTCGATAATCTGCCGGCCGTCGACGATCTGCGCGAGTGCCGGAGCGGGCTCGGAACGCGGAGAGACGACCCAGAACGCCCACCCGATAAGCACGGCGCTGACGGCAAGAGAGATAATAAGCTTCGTGTCCATACGCATCAGAAGTTGAAGAGCGGATCGATAACACCCGCCGTGGCGAGCGCATTCGCGCCGTTGACGAGTGCGAGCGCGATGACGATGATGCCGGCGGTCTTGAAGAATATTCCCTTCCAGGGCTTGTGCGCGATATTGAGCGAGCCGAAGGAGAGGAGCGCGAGCATAGGGAGCGTGCCGAGCGCAAAAGCGGTCATCGTAAGCGCGCCTTGCGAGAAACTCCCCGTGGAGAGCGCGTATATCTGCATCGACTGCGTGAAGCCGCAGGGGAGGAAGAACGTCCCGACGCCCACTACAATCGGCGCGAGATAGTGGTCATGCTTCGCTCCGCGCGCAATATGCCGCGAGAAGCGCGCAGGAAGCGCGAGCTGGAACCGCTTCGCGAAACTGAACACGTCGAGCAGGTTCACGCCGAGGACGAGCATCACAAGCGCGACCAGTACGCTTAAAACGATGTTTGCGGTCAGTCCGAGATGAAGGGAGTTCCCCAAGAGGCCGACGAACCCGCCAAGGAGGAAGAACCCGCCGAGCCGACCGGCATGAAAGAGTGCCTGCGTCCGCCAGGTGCCGCCTTCTCTCGCCGAGCTCGCCGAGAGCGAGAGCACGAGTCCGCCGACCAC
>CAYHFY010000015.1:0-2760 GCA_964356085.1 uncultured Candidatus Saccharibacteria bacterium | reverse complement strand
AGCGCATCCTCGATAAGGATCGTGCAGGCCTTGCAGTGCATGCCGCTTATATGAAAGACGCGCGTCGTTACGTCACTCATATGCTTTTCGCCTTAAGGCGGAGCGAGTTGCCGACGACCGAGACGCTCGAGAGCGCCATCGCGAACCCCGCGAACGCCGGATTCAGAAGCCAGCCGAACATGGGGTAGAAGAGCCCGCTCGCGAGCGGTATGCCGACGATGTTGTAGGCGAACGCCCAGAAGAGATTCTGCCTGATGCCGCGCATCGTAAGCTTCGAAAGGCGGACGGCCTTCACGAGCTTCTCTAGATCGCCGTGAAGGAGCGTGATGCCGGCCGACTCGATGGCGACATCGGTGCCGGTCGCCATCGCGATGCCGATGTCCGCCTGCGCGAGCGCGGGAGCGTCGTTCACGCCGTCGCCCGCCATCGCGACGACCGCGCCGCGCGCCTGGAGCTCCTTGATCTTGTTCAGCTTGTCTTCTGGAAGGACTTCAGCGAACACTTCGTCGATGCCGGCTTCCCGCGCGATATACTCCGCCGTCTGCGCGCGGTCGCCCGTGAGCATCACGACGCGGATACGGAGCGCGTGAAGCGCGGCGACGGCTTCGCGCGCTTCTGGCTTAATAGCGTCGGCGACCATCGCGACGGCGAGCGCCCTCGCGCCCGACGCGAGGACGACCGGCGTCTTCCCTTCTCGCTCCTCCTTCTCGATCTCGGCCAGCCACGCGGCGGTTGAACCATCAAGCGGGATCCCGAGCTCCGCCGCGAGCCGCGCACTGCCTACGTGATACTCGACGCCGCCTACGACGCCGACGACTCCCTTCCCTTGTATCGCTTCAAACCGCTCCACCGGCAGGAGCTCGACGCGCTTCTCCCGCGCATACGAGACGACGGCGTGCGCTATCGGGTGCTCCGATTTATTCTCAAGCGACGCGAGTATCGCGACGAGCTCGTCGTCGCTCTTCGCGCCGTCTTGTCCGAGAGAAAAGTTCTTGAACGAGACGAGCTCGGGCTTCCCCTTCGTGATAGTGCCGGTCTTGTCGACGACCACGACATCCGTCTCGTGAAGCTTCTCCAAGGTCGCGGCGTCCTTAATCAGAATGCCCTCTCTTGCTCCCTTGCCGACGCCGACGATAATAGCGGTGGGCGTCGCGAGACCCAAGGCGCAGGGGCAGGCGATGACGAGCACTCCCACGAAGGACACCAGCCCAAACGAAAGCGCCTGCGCGAAACCGAGATACGACGCGCCGATAAAGAGCCAGGAACCGAGCGAGGCGAACGCGATGACGAGCACGATCGGCACGAACACGCCCGAGATCTTGTCGGCGAGCGCCTGTATCGGCGCGCGGCTCCCTTGCGCATCCTCAACCATTTTGATGATGTGAGCGAGAAGCGTCTCGGAGCCGACCTTCGTCGCGCGGAAGGTGAACGCGCCGGTGGTGTTAAGCGTCCCTGCGACGACCGCGTCGCCGGCGCGCTTCTCCACCGGCAGAGGCTCGCCTGAAACCATCGATTCGTCGACGTACGACGCGCCGTCGACGAGGATGCCGTCGACGGGTATCTTGCCCGCCGGCTTCACGATTATCACGTCGCCGTGCGCGACCCGTTCGATAGGTATCTCGATCTCCTTTCCGTCTCGGAGGATGAGCGCCGTCTTCGCCTGCAGGTTGAGCAGTTTCTCGATCGCGTCGCCAGTCTTGATCTTGGCGCGCGCTTCGAGATATTTCCCGAACGTGATAAAGGCGATAACGACGATCGCCACGTCGAAGTATGCGACGTCGACATCGACGAACGGCCGCAAGGTCTCCCGAAAGAGCGTAACGGCGGCACTGTAGAGAAACGCGGCGGAGGTGCCAATGCCGATGAGTGTGTCCATGTTCGCCTTTCCGTAGCGCAGGAACCGATAGAACCCGAGAAGATACGGCCGGCCGACGACGAGAAGCGCGTACGCCGCCATCGCCGCGAGGAGATAGCGGAGCGGCGCATCCCACGTCGAAGGTGCCTCCGGCGCGCGACCGAACTCCGCGAGGATATCCCAGGCCATAAGGACGATAGCCGCCGCCGCCATCGGCAGGACTGACAGCGTCTTCCTCTTCATCGACGCGAGCTCGGCGAGCTTCTCGCTCTTAGATTGGTGAAGTCCGAGATGCGCCGCGTGCTCGCTCACCGACATCCCCATCTCTTCCGCGCTCGGCGATGTCGAAGCGACCGGCAAGGCGAGCGAGTACCCGAGCGGTTCTATCTTCTTTGAGAGATGCTCGGGATTTGTTTTCGATTCGTCGTATGAAATCTTCACCGCCTCGGTGCCGTAATTCGCTTCGGCGGAGTGCACGCCGTCCACTTTCTTAAACGTCTTTTCGATGATGCTCGCACAGCTCGCGCAGTGCATCCCTCGTATCCGGTAGGTGTCGGTCGTCATATTATTTATAGTGAGCTCGTCGAACTATTTGCGCTTCAGCTTATACACCTTCAGCACCTCCTTGACGGCCTTTCCCGTCTGGCCCGAGGTCATCTGCTTATGCACACAGCTATTCAAATGATTTTCGAGCAGGATGTCTTCGACGGTCGAGAGCCCCTGCTTCACCGCCGAGGTCTGCGCGATGACGTCGATGCAGTACGTCCCCTTCTCGATCATCGCCGAGAGCCCGCGCACCTGCCCCTCTATAATCTTCAGCCGCCGCACCAGCTTCTTCTGATCCGTGCTATCAGTGTGTCTCATCGCCCTACTCTATACCCCCCAGGGGTATCCTGCAACTGCGC
>CAYHFY010000014.1:7413-9805 GCA_964356085.1 uncultured Candidatus Saccharibacteria bacterium | reverse complement strand
CGGCAAGGAGATGGACGGGCGCACGCTCTCGGTCTCCTTCGCTCGCCCGCAGGGCGACCGCCCTCCTCGCCGCGAAGGCGGCTTCGGCGGCGGTGATCGCGGAGGCTTCGGTGGAGGCGGCTACGGCCGCGGCGGATACTAATCCCCCTTCCCGAAACAAAGCCGCCCCCGAAAGGGGGCGGCTTTGTTTTTCTCTTATTTTCTTCCGCTTAACAGCGCGGGGCTTCAGACGCTTTCGCCTGCTGTTTCTTAAGCTCGGCGCTCCAACCGATAAGATTGGTGATGAGCTGAAAGATTGTTACAACCGAAGAAAGCGCGAGGACGAATATGACGTACCAGGCAATCGACGTCGCGAAATAAGCGAAGACGATGATGAAAGAAAACCAGAGTCCGGTACACCAGGGACAGTGCAGGAGCGCGCCGATCGTGCCGAGGAACGATTCCGGATGCGCGCCGACGAACCAATTGCGGACGAACGCGGTGATGATGTCATAGGTAAAGAGCCGCACGAGCCGCATCGCGGCGAGTGCCATAAGGAAGAAGTCCGCGAGCGGGATATCGGCGCCGAGCCGGCCGTTCTCGGCGAGCCAGAGATAGCCGAAGGCGGTAAGCGCGATAAAGAAGATCGAGAATGCGATATGCCAAAAATGGAATTTCATGCGCGGATTCTATCATATATGCTACCGTGCGCGCATGACCCGCGAAGAAGCATGGCTCTTGGAGGAGAAATATGCCGGCGAAGAAACGGCGGAGTACGAGGCCGATGTGGCGCGGCTCGCCGAGGGCGAGCCGCTCGGATACGTTATCGGCTACCAGCCGTTTCTCGGGCTGAAGATATATCTCGACTCGAAGCCGCTCATTCCGCGTCCGGAGACGGAGTGGTGGGTCGAGCGATTATTGGCGCAGGCGCTTACGCGCCCGAAAGACGCGATGCCGCTTCGCGTACTCGACCTCTGTGCCGGCTCGGGCGCGATCGGCTGTGCCATGCTCGCGGGACTGCCGACTGCAAGAGTCTCGTTCGGCGAGCTCGATCCGGCGCACGAAGCGACTATCTTAAAGAATATCCGCGAAAATAATCTCGACGAATCCCGTGCGACTATCGGCATCGGCGACTTGTTCGAGCCCTTTGATAGCGACATGCGCTTCGACATCATCGCCGCGAACCCGCCGTATGTCCCTGCGGCCCGCACGCTTCCCTCAAGCGTCGCTCTACACGAACCAGCCATGGCTCTCTTCTCCGGAGATGACGGTCTCGCCGTCACCCGCCGCATCGCGGAGGAACTCCCGAAGCGGCTCGCGCCGGGCGGCGCCGCCTGGATCGAATGCGATCGCGGACACGCGGAAGCGGCGCGCGCCTTATTTGAAGCGCAGGGATTCTCCGCAGAGATACACACCGACCAGTACGACAAACCCCGCTTCATCGTTGTATCATTCTCCGTATGACCGATCAGCCGCTTCAGCTCCAACCGTTTTCCCTTCCCCCCGCCTTATCCTCGCTTCTGCCAGGATTCTCGGCGGGCGCCGTTGTTGTTTGGATACTCTATGCGGTCTTCGCGTTCTGGACCGTGTACACACTTATAGCGATATACCACTGGCTTAAGTATTCTCACACCTCCTGGGTCGCCTTCCCCGCTATCGGCGCACACCTGCTCGTCTCGCTCGCGCTCGCGTCGTATGCGCTCTCCGGCCACGCGGCGTTTCTCGACGTCTACCTGCCATAAATCGTATGAAAGAATTCGAACTCGAGCCCGGAGAACATGTCGTAAAGCAGGTGCGCAAACACTGGTTCCTTTTCCTCACCGGACTCCTGCCGTATGCGATTCTTGCGGCACTCCCCTTCCTTCTGCCGAAGATACTCGTCTTCGCGCCGCCGCTTGCGCGCTTCGCGCCGTTTTTCGACTATCAGACGCCGCTTGCGCGCCTCGCGCTCGGTCTCTGGCTGATCCTCATCTGGACCGGCGCCTGGGGCTCCTTCACGCGGTACTTCCTGAATATGTGGGTGCTGACTAACGAGCGCATCGCGACCATCAAACAGCGCAGTTTCTTCAATCGCGAAGTGTCGAGCCTGCTCCTGCCGCGCGTCCAGGACGTGACGACCAATGTTTCCGGCGTCGTGCCTTCCCTGCTCGGCATCGGCGATATCAAGGTCCAGAGCGCGGGCGCCGATATCGAGTTCACGATGCGCGGCATCCCGCGGCCAGAGCAGATGCGCGATCTGATACTTAAGTACGTCTCTCCCGACGACCAGAAGCCCGGGAACGCCTGAAGAGGCTCGCGCCCGCTCATGATAGAGTAGGGCTATGCCCGAACCGCTTTCGACCGACCCCTATAAAGGCGTCCGCGACTTCTACCCCGCCGACTTCGCGCGGCAGGCGGCGATGTTCGCGAGATC
>CAYHFY010000014.1:3466-7403 GCA_964356085.1 uncultured Candidatus Saccharibacteria bacterium | reverse complement strand
AGATCGTGGACGAACAGACGTACACCTTCACCGACCGCGGCGATCGAAGAGTAACGCTCCGTCCCGAGATGACGCCGACCTTGGCGCGGATGGTCGCCGCGCGACGGCGCGAGCTCGCCTTCCCGCTCCGCTGGTTCTCTATCGGCAACCGTTTCCGCTACGAACGGCCGCAGAAAGGCCGCTTGCGCGAGTTCTACCAGGCGGACGTCGACCTTATCGGCCTGCCCGAGGGCGAAGCGGATATCGAGATCGTCCGGCTCGCCTCGGAGATACTGAAGAGCTTCGGCGCTGAAGAAAAGGATTTCGTCATACGCATCAATTCGCGCGCGCTCCTGAACGCCGCGTGCGCGGCGGCGGGGCTCTCGGGCGACGGCATAAAGCGCTATCTGCGTCTCCTGGATAAGAAGGCCAAGATGCGGCCGGAAGAGTTCCGCGCCGCATCCGAAGCGATATCAAGGAAGGATCCGCTCTCCCTTATCGACCCGAAGCCGGTAGAAGCTCTGGTCGAGACTCTCGCGGAGCGAGGCGTCGGCAACGTCGTCTTCGACGCGAGCATCACGCGCGGCTTCGATTACTACACCGGCATGGTGTTCGAGGTATACGACACGGATCCCGCGAATCCGCGCGCGCTCTTCGGCGGCGGACGATACGACGGGCTGGTCGCGCTCTTCGGCGGCGACCCGATTCCTGCGGTCGGCTTCGGGATGGGAGACGTAACGCTCGCAGACTTCCTCGAGACTCATGAACGCATGCCGAAGGACGGCGATCGCGGGCCCCAACTCTACCTCGGCACGCCTGCGGCGGGCGACATCCCGGCCGCGCTCGCGTTCGCCGACGCTCTGCGGGCAGAGGACTGCCGTGTCTTCGTCAATCTCTCCGCGCGGACGCTCGGCGACCAGATCAAGGATGCGGTGAAGCGCGGCATCCCCTTCTTCGCGGCGTACGGACCGGACGAGGCGGCAGGCGGCAATATCCGCATGAAGATACTCGCGAGCGGAGAAGAACTTTCCCTTTCCGCATCAGAACTCCCGGCGCGCCTGCGCGCGGGGAAATAGAAGAATATGCGCGCCATTACGTTCGACATCGAATCCATTTCCGACTCTTTTGTGCGCGGCCATATCGACGTGAACGAACAGGAGCTCACTGTCGTCGCCATCCACGACTCGCAGACGGGGCAATACTCCCATTATTTTAAAGAGGACTTGCCGAAGCTCTGGCCGATACTCGAGCGCGCCGACATGCTTATCGGATTCAACTCCGACACGTTCGATATCCCGCTTCTCAACCGCTACTACCCGGGCGACCTCTCGCACATGCGCTCGCTCGATATTCTCTCTGAAGTGCAAAAAGCGCTCGGCAAGCGTATCAGGCTCCAATCACTCGCGGAAGCGACGCTTGGCCGCGGGAAGTCCGGCGACGGCACCAAGGCGGGCGAATGGTGGAAGGAAGGCCGGAAGGAGGAAGTGGCGAAGTACTGTGTCGAAGACGTGCGCCTCACGCGCGAGCTCTACGACTATGCGCTCAAGAACGGTAAATTGAAATACAAGGACCTTCGCGAGAAACGCGACATCAAGCTCGACACGTCCCTCTGGGAACAAGAGACTTCTTCTCTCATCCCCGCGATGACCCATGCGCTCCAGCTGTAAGATATGAAGTCCTCGCTGACCGTCCCGCTCGCAATCGTCCTCGGCGGCGCAGTCGTCGCCGCGGCGGTATACCTGTCGATGCCGAAGAATCCATCGGCGGATGCCGGCAATTCGGCGCTCCTGCGCCCGGTCGGCGCAGGCGACCACATCCTCGGCAATCCCGCGGCAAGGGTGGTTATCGTCGAATACTCCGACTTCGACTGCGCATTCTGCAAAGATTTCCACGAGACGCTTCATCAGATTATCGCGAGCGAGGGCGCAGACGGCGATGTCGCGTGGGTCTTCCGCCAATTCCCTCTGACCGAGATACATCCGAACGCGCTTTCTCACGCGCGCGCCGCCGAGTGCGCCGCAGAGACCGGAGGCAACGATGCATTCTGGAGATTCTCGGATATCCTTTTTAAGAATCAACCCGCGGCCTCTACAAAGTACGGAGAGTTCGCGAACGCGGCCGGCATTCCCGGCGACGCGTTCGCGGCCTGCTTTTCAAACGCGGCGGCGGTTGTCGACGAGCGCATTTACGCAGATCGCCGCAACGCGCTCGACATCGGCGCGCCGGGCACCCCCTACTCGCTTATCCTTGTCGCGGGCGAGGCGCCCATCGTCGTCAAGGGCGCTCCCCCTTATGACGCGGTTAAACTGCTCATCGACGAGGCGCTTGCAAATTAATTTCAAAAAGCAGATCGGTATGCCGCGAGCCTCTTTTTGAAATTAATCTACTCCTCATCCACCAGAGCGAGCCGGTAGATATCAAACGAGTTATCGCCTTCGAACATATCGGATGGATTCGGCAGGTAGACACGCTTGCGGCTAATCTCGTCTGTCGCGTCGTTGATGAGTCGATGAAAGACTGTAAAATCCTCCTTGCACTTCTGAAAGTCAATTTCATACCGCCTCATCTGCGAAGATCCGTCGGCATTTTTTGTCTTCTTGCACTCGTAGACGATGAAGCGTCGCACCGTCTTGCCGAACATCTCCCGCACGGTGTAATAATTAAAAATGGCTTGAATAATGAACAGGGACTTTGCGGCGCCGCCCTTACTGAACGAAGCGACAAACTTATGGTCGACGATATCGACGGCGCCCTTCTCAACCCTTGATTCCACCACCAGGTCTGAAATCGCCTTGATAGGAATGGGTAGTCCTTCAACCTCAACGACACCCCGAACTTCGACACCAAGTACTTTGTGTCGCGGCGGATGCGCGAGGTAATAGCCGATGACCCGCAGATACTCCTGCTCCATCGCTTTCCTCTTTTCTTTCTTCGCGCTCTTCGTCTTCGCCTTGCCGAGGTTAAGCTCAAAATCCGCAATGTTGCGCATGTATTCCAGACCTTTCTGTATTGCGATATCCTTTGGCACGCCACTATAGAAATGCTCGAGCGCTTTGTGCCCCGCACTCCCGACCACCGCCGCCGGCGTCGTCGGCGTGTCATAAACCTCCTCTACATACCGCTTGTACCAGGCAAGCGGATTGCGCAAGAACGCCATCAAGCTCGAGTGGCTCCAGTGCTTGATGGGTACCTTCCTCCGCTTCGTTACAATCTTTTTCTTCCTGCCTTTCCTTTCCTCTTTCATAGTACGAATTATAGACCATCCCCAACTATGTCCTATAGGACAATCTTAGGGGATATGCCGCATTACTTTGCGGTCGGTAAGTCGAATTGCTTCCGAAGATGTGCATCATTCTCGAGCCGCTCGACAATCATGTAGAGCACATCCACGCCAATTCGAAACTGGGCTTTTGCGAGGGCAATAAGCTCTTCACAGTCATACGGGTATACCCAAACACTGTCCTGCAATCTCACAAATCCGTACTTCCCCATGAAGGATCGCAGGCCCACGCGCACCTTCCGCCTGCGCTCGGGGATATCGAAGATGACGACTCTCCATCGATTATCCCAACGCTTCGGCTTCCGCATACCTTTATCCTTCAACAGCTCCAGGTCCAACACTCGCTTACCGGTGTCAGTCAGGCGAGCATACCGCTTCCCGTCACGCTCCTCAAACTTAATGAGCCCTCTGACGACGAGGCGGCCAAGTACCGTTTTTGCACGATAATTGAATCGGGCACCCTTCTTGACTCCCGCGTAGTATTTAAAAATCTTGCGGAAGTCCGGCACCGCACCTGTAGCAACCATGATGCCGCCGAGTGCCGCGTAGAGCATCGCCTGCTGAAATGCGCCCCATCTGCGTTCTCTTTTTGCACTTTCCTCCAGTGTTCCCATGCATATATTCTACACCGCCACCTATCCGCAACTTCGTCCTATAGGACAATCTCTGGGGATACCT
>CAYHFY010000014.1:0-3366 GCA_964356085.1 uncultured Candidatus Saccharibacteria bacterium | reverse complement strand
AGCGCCTTGGCTTCGATCTGGCGGATGCGTTCGCGGGTGACGCCGAACTCGCGCCCCACTTCTTCGAGCGTGTGATAGATGCCATCCATCAGGCCGTGGCGCATTTCCAATATCTTGCGTTCCTTCGGCGAGAGATCATTCAAGATTTGGCGCACCTGCTCCGAGAGAATGCGTTCGGAAGACTCCTGCACCGGCGACGGGATCCGGTCGTCGGGGATGAAGTCGCCGAGCGTCGATTTCTCGTCGTCGTCAGAACCGACCGGGTTCTCGAGCGAGAGCGTATCCTGATTGATCTTCTCTATCTGATAGATCTTCTCCGGCTCGACACCCATCTCTACCGCTATCTCCTCTGCCTGCGGGTCGCGGCCGAGTGCCTGCGCCAAGCGCCTTGAGACTTGCTTGTACTTGGCGATAGTCTCCACCATGTGGACGGGGATGCGGATCGTGCGGCTCTGATCGGCGAGCGCACGAGTAATCGCCTGGCGGATCCACCAGGTCGCGTAGGTCGAGAACTTGTACCCCTTCTTCCAGTCGAACTTGTCCACCGCGCGGAAAAGGCCGAGATTCCCTTCCTGAATCAAGTCGAGGAGCGTGAGGTCGGGCGAACGGCCGACGTACTTCTTCGCAATAGAGACCACGAGACGCAGGTTGCTCCGCGCGAGGATATTGCGCGCTTCCGCGTCGCTCTTCTCGATGCGCTTCGCGAGCTCGCGCTCTTCGGCGGCGGTCAGAAGCGGGTACTGCCCTATCTCGCGGAGGTAGATCTGGATGGAGTCGTAGCCAGTCGAATGGCGATCTTTGATATTGCGCGTCGCGAGATATTCGTCGGCCGCGTCTTCAAGCATGCCGCCTTCAAGGACGTCGACACCCGCGATGGCAAATCGTTCATACAGCGATTCGAGGAAGCTGACGTCCTCTTCGACATGCGGAAATGATTTCAGAATCTCGCTGTAAGTAACATAGCCGCGCTCTTTACCCTTCTCGATAAGCGTTTCCGCCGAGATCGCTTTCTGCGAATTGGCTTTCGCTTTCGCGCCGCGCGCGGCGGCGCGCACGACCAGCTTCTTGGATCGTACGGGCTTCTTACGCGCGGGCTTCGCCTTCATCCTCTTCTTCGCGGCCGCCGCGCGCGGCGCGGCGCGCTTCTTCCCGCCGGAGGCGGATTTCTTCGAGGTTTTTTTCTTTTTTGTAGTGGATGTTGCCATGTAAGAAATAATCAACCGCCGAATGCGGCGAGACGCGCCGAGAGCTCCGCGCACCGGCTCTGCGCATCACTGACTAACGAGGCGTCGCCCGAGGCCTCGGCTCTGCGTAAATTCGTTACCGCTTCCTGATACGCCTCGCGGATAACCGCTTGTTCGAAGGCGTGGAGAAGCTCGTCTGCTGCCGCCGCTTCCGGACTTTCGCCGAACGCCTGTTCCGCAGAGAACAAGGCTGATTCCGGAAGCGCGTCGAGCGACAGTTCTTGAGCTCCAGTAATCCGACAATACTCCGATTTGACTCGCTCCGCAAGCGGGGTGTCGGGATATGCCTGGATAGCCGCGAGAAGCAGTTCCGAACGCGTCTCCCTCGCTGAACGCGCAGGCGCCGTCCTCTGCACTGCGACAGTATTCCGTTCGACCGTCGAATCTTTCGGCGCATTCTTAAGCGACTCTCGGACGGCCTCGGAGGAAAGTCCGAGAGCGCGAGCCGTGGCTTGTATGAAATGCTCGCGTTCCATCGGACTCGGTATCGCGCCTAGAAGCGGGAGCACGATACCCTCGGAGAGCCGCAGGAGCCGGTGCGGATCGCTCTCCTGCTGTGCCAGCTCCGCGAGGAAAAACTCCACTATCGGCTTTGCTTCAGTGATGCGCTTCGCAAAATCTTTCGGATCTTCGCTGATGAGATCGGCCGGGTCCTTGCCTCTTGGCAGTCGCGCCGCCTTGACCCTAAGCCCTTGGCGAAGTGCCAGTTCCGCCGAACGCGCCGTTGCCTTAAACCCCGCAGGGTCGGCGTCGAGCATAAGCATGAGATTCTCGCTGAACCGCTTCATAAGACCGAGATGGCGGTCGGTAAGTGCCGTGCCGGAAAGCGCGACAGCATTCGCAAAGCCGGCCTGGTGCGCGTGGATCACGTCTATCTGTCCTTCGACGAGCAAGGTAAATCCCCGCGTGCGTATCGCATCCTTCGCCATATCCATCCCGAACAGGATTTCCGATTTATGGTACAGCTCGGTCTCCGGAGAATTGAGATACTTCGCTTGTTCATCGGCCGCGAGCGCTCTGCCGGTGAAGCCGACGACGCGGCCGGCGGCATCGCGTATCGGGAACATGAGCCGATTGCGGAAACGGTCGTAGTAGGTGCCCGGCTTGCCGTCAGCTTCTTTGATAAGCCCCGCCGCAAGTAATTCTTGCGTTGAAAACCCTTCTGCCGTAAGTGCCTCAAGCAAGGCACGCCACGCCTCCGGCGCATAGCCGAGGCGCCATACGACAACCGTATCTCCATTCAAACCGCGGCTGTGCGCATACACCTGTGCAGGGCTCCCGGGCAGTTTCCCCGTATACCACTCACTCGCGCGACTCGCGAGCGCGCGCAAACGATCTCTTTTCGACGTATCTTCGTGATGCCCGCCGCTAGAATATTCGATCGTCACTCCCGCCTTCTCGGCAAGAATCTTCAGCGCACCCTTAAAATCCACCCCTTCAATTTTCTCGATAAACGAGAATCCATCGCCGCCCAGTCCGCAACCGAAACAATGCCAGCTCCCGCGCTCAGGACTCACGTGGAAGCTCCCGGTCTTCTCTTTATGGAATGGGCAAAGCCCGACCATGCTCCGCCCCGCGCGGCGCAACTTCACATACGGGGCGATGATGTCCTGTATGTTCAGCCTCTCCTTAATCTCCGCCACCGTATCCTTCGCCATAATTCTTCAATTCTACCTCGTTTTCTGCGTGCTTGACAATAACTATCCTATATACTACAATTAATTCGTTCTTTCAATGGCGAGGTGAGCAATGAATCTTTTCTGGTCCATCGTAGGAGGGGTGTCCCTGATTGGCTTCGGCCTCCTGTCGATCGTGAATGGCGTTCCCATACTCGACGGCGGCGCCTGGGTTGCGGGAGGAGGGTCCGTGTTGTACCTCTGCTTCCGATTCAGGAACAACTGGGAGTAATGGCGCGGCGCGGGAACCTTTTCAGGTTCTCGCGCCGCAACTATTTTCATACTTCTAATTTCTCGCTTATTTTCCTATGCACCATCTTTTACGCTATAGCGTGAATTAAGGTACACGGAATATCCAAAATCTTTGTGAAGCGTATCAAAGGAGAATTCGAGAAAAGAAAAGATTTTGACAAAGTGGCGAGTGATGATACATTGATGTCCGGCGG
>CAYHFY010000013.1:3172-9845 GCA_964356085.1 uncultured Candidatus Saccharibacteria bacterium | reverse complement strand
TCGGCGAGCGACCAGATGGGCAACAGCGCGACCGTCACTCGCTCGGTCATCGTCGGTGAGAGTCAGTCGCCCACCGCTCCGGAGGTGAACGAGACTTCGAGCGATACGACGCCGCCTACGGTAACGCTTGTCGGCGATGCGGCGATGGAAGTGGCCGCCTCCGCCTCCTTTACCGACCCGGGCGCGACTGCGCTCGACGAGACCGACGGCGATATCACGCCGAGCATCGTCGTCTCGGGCGCGGTCGATACCGCAGTCGCCGGACTCTATACCATGACCTATACCGCCGCCGACGCCGCAGGGAACGCGGCGAGCGTCTCGCGCGTCGTTACCGTCGTCGAAGCGGCTCCAGCCGATTAATCGACACCTCGCACCTCCTCCTATATATAGGTATCTATGTGGGGATACGAGATTGCGGGGATAGGGTGTACACTGAAAGCATTATTTGGATAACGTATTCCCATGGCTGTACGCGTCGCTATTAACGGATTTGGCCGCATCGGCCGCGCGTTCGCGCGTCGCTCGCGCGGGCGCGGCATCGACATTGTCGCAGTGAACGACCTCGGTTCGCTCGAGAATCTCGCCTACCTTCTCTCTTACGACACGGTGTACGGCCGCGCGCCGTTTCCGGTGAAGGCTCGGCCCGCCCAGGACGGCGCGGATAACGGCGCGCTTAGTATCGACGGCGCGGAGGCGAGATTCTTTTCGGAGAAGGATCCGGCGCTCCTGCCGTGGAAGGATCTCGGCGTCGATGTCGTCGTCGAGGCGACCGGACTTTTTACCGACTACGAGAAAGCGCGGGCGCACCTCTCGGCGGGCGCGCGCCGCGTCGTTATCACTGCGCCGGTTAAGGGCGATTCTCCCCTGGGCGCGACGGTGCTGATGGGCCTCAACGAGGACAGGCTCGCGACCTGCGATATCTCTAGCAACGCCTCCTGCACCACCAACGCCGCGAGCCCGGTTATCGCCATCCTCGATGAAGCTATCGGCATCGAGAAGGCGGTACTCTCCACGGCGCACGCGTACACGGCGAGCCAGTCCATCGTCGACGGACCGTCTAAGAAGGATATGCGGGAAGGAAGAGCGGCGGCGCAGAATATCGTCCCGACCTCGACCGGCGCCGCGATAGCCGTCGCGCAGGCGTACGAGCCGCTCGCCGGAAAGTTCGACGGCATCTCGCTCCGCGTGCCGGTGCCGGCGGGATCCATCGCGGACATTACGTTCGTGGCGAAGCGGCCGACGACGCGCGAAGAGGTCAACGACGTGCTTCGCCGCGCCGCCGCCGACCCGCGCTGGGAGGGTATCTTCCGCGCGACGGACGACGAACTCGTCTCAAGCGACGTTATCGGCGAGCCCTACGCCTCTATCGCAGATCTCGGGATGACGCGGGTCGTCGGCGGCACGCTCGTGAAGGTGCTCTCCTGGTACGACAACGAGATGGGGTATACCGAATCATTGGTACAGCACGTACTGAAAGCCGCCAATGCCTGACGTATTTATCGCATCCGACCATGCAGGGTTCGCGCTCAAGGGCGCGCTTATCGAGCGTGTTCGCGCGCTCGGATACCGGATCGAAGATCTGGGAGCTCTCTCTCACGATCCGGAAGACGATTACCCAGATTTCATAACGCCGCTCGCGAGGCGGGTCGCGGCGGAGCCGAACACGCGCGGCATCATTATCGGCGGGAGCGGGCAGGGAGAAGCGATGGCGGCGAACCGCGTTTCCGGTGTCCGCGCCGCGGTCTTTTATGCGTTGCGACAGGCCGCCGCGCTCGATATCGAGAGTCGCCGCTCCGAAGACGGTTATGACGCGGTGCGGCTCTCTCGCGAACATAACGACGCAAACGTGCTCTCTCTCGGCGCGCGCTTCGTCTCCGAAGACGAGGCCGCCGAAGCGGTCCGCATATTCCTCAATACTCCGTTCTCCGGAGCAGAAAGGCACCGCCGACGTCTTGCGAAGTTTTAAAACGGGTATACTTGGAGCATGGGCCTTGTCGTTCCGGCCGTGCTCCCTTCCTCGCGTGAAGACCTCGAGGAGAAGCTTGCGCTTTTCTCTCGCATCCCTTCGGCCTCTCGGATACAGATCGATGTCGTCGACGGACGCTTCGCGTCTCCCGCGTCTTGGCCGTATACCGCTCCCACAGAATGGCAGTATCGCGTGGAGCGCCGCGAGATGCTCCCGCGGCTCGATAGTTTTGAATACGAGGTTGATCTTATGTGCGTCGATCCGGAGAGCGCGGCAGAGGAGTGGCTCGCGCTCGGTGCCACGCGGCTTTCTTTCCACGCCGAGAGCGTTACAGATTTGCCGCGGCTTCTTTCGTTCGCCCGACGGCGATACGGCAGTTTCATCTCCTTCGGGCTCGCACTCAATATCGCGAGCGATCTCGCGCTCATAGAGCCCTGCTTCAAGGAGATAGAGTACGTACAATTTATGGGCATCGCGCAGGCGGGGAGGCAGGGCCAACCCTTCGACGAACGAGTGTTCGAGAAGGTGCGCATATTTCTCGACCGGCACCCGGGATTCCCGGTACAGGTCGACGGCGGCATCTCGCTCAAGAACGCGAAGAAGCTCGTCGGGCTCGGCGTTACCAACCTCGTCATCGGTTCCGCGCTCCTGCGCGCGAGCGACCCCGCCGCCGCCTTCGCCGCCTTCGAGGCGCTCGAGAGTCCGTACGGGGTATAAGCGGAGTGCGGTATACTGTGCGTATGACGCTCACGGATTCGGAGATTGCCGAACTCGAGAAGAAAGCGGAGTCGATCCGCGAGACGATTATCTCCATGCTCGTGGCGGCCAAGAGCGGGCACACCGCCGGCCCTCTCGGCATGGCGGATATCTTCACCGCGCTTTATTTCCATATTCTGGTACACGACCCGAAGCGGCCGGACTGGGAAGAGCGAGATCGTCTGGTGCTCTCGAACGGTCACATCTGTCCGGCGCTGTACGCGACGCTCGCGCATGCGGGATACTTCCCCGTCGAAGAATGCCTCACGTTCCGGAAGTTCGGCAGTCGGCTCCAGGGACACCCGGAACGCGCGCGCCTGCCCGGGCTCGAGACCACCTCGGGTCCTCTCGGCGAAGGTCTCTCGCAGGCGGCGGGGATGGCGTACGCCTTCCGTATGGACGGCGCGAAACGGCGCGTATATTGCCTCATGAGCGACGGCGAGCAGGAGGAGGGGAATACCTGGGAAGCTCTGATGTTCGCGGGGAAGCACAAGCTCCATAACCTCGTCGCCATACTCGATCGCAACAACATCCAGATCGACGGAATGACGGAAGACGTGATGCCGCTTGAGCCGCTCGCGGAGAAGTACCGCGCCTTCAACTGGCACGTTATCGAGGTGGGCGGCAACGACATCCCCGCTTTTATCTCGGCTATCGGCGAGGCGAGGGCCGTCTATGAGAAGCCGACGCTCATCATCGCGCACACTATCCCGGGCAGGGGCGTACCGGAGATAGAGTTCGATTATCGCTGGCACGGCAAGCCGCCGACCGCGGAAGAAGGCCAGCGGTTCTTAAAAGAGATTCGCACCATGAACGGAAGAATCTCGCACGAATATGCTTAACCAAGGCGCAAGACTCTCTGAAAAGCTGTTCTCTCCCGAGATAGAGAAGGCGCCGACACGCGACGGATTCGGCGCGGGCGCCGTCGAGGCGGGACGGAACGATCCGCGCGTCGTGGTGCTCTGCGCCGACCTGAAGGAATCGACGCGCGCGGAGGAATTCGAGAAGGCATTTCCGGAACGGTTCGTCGAGATGGGCGTCGCCGAGCAGAATATGGCGACGGTCGCGAGCGGCATGGCGGCCGCAGGGAAGATACCGTTTATCGCGAGTTATGCGGCGTTCTCCCCGGGCCGCAATTACGAGCAGATACGCACGACCATCGCGCTTAATAAGGTGCCGGTCAAGATATGCGGCATGCACGCCGGTGTCTCGGTCGGGCCCGACGGAGCGACGCATCAGATGCTAGAGGATATCGGGATGATGCGGATGTTGCCCGGCATGACGGTCATCGCCCCGGGCGACAAGGAAGAAGCGCGGAAAGCCGTTATCGCCGCCGCCGCGACGGAAGGGCCGGTATACCTGCGCTTCGGCAGGGCGCCGACGCCCGTCTTCACGACCCGCGAGACCACCTTTCAGATAGGGAAGGCGCTCCTGCTCTGGGAGTCTTCTGCACCGCAGGTCGCGATCCTCTCGACCGGTTCGATGAGCTACACAGCACTGCAAGCGGCCTCCGCTCTCGCGGAGGAAGGTATCCAGACACTCGTTTTACATAACGCCACTATCAAGCCCCTTGATGCCGAATCGATATGTGCCGCAGCGAGGCGCGCGGGCCGCGTCGTTACCGTCGAGGAACATCAGGCCGCGGGCGGCTTCGGAAGCGCCGTCGCCGAGCTCCTCGGCGAGACGTGTCCGGTACCGCTCCAACGGCTCGGCATAAAGGACGCGTTCGGCCAGTCCGGCTCTCCGGACGAGCTTCTCGCCCATTACGGCCTCGACGCTCCTTCCATAGAAGAGGCGGTGCGCGCGCTTATCCGCGCTCCGAAACAATGACCGCGAAGATAAACTCTTATTTCGCCGTGCTGATCATCACGCTCGCGGGCGCCGGAGCGTCTCTGCTTATCATCCGCGTTGCGACGCAAGACACGTTCGCTCTGGTCAGAAGCGACGAGGCGAGTTACGCCCAGCTTCAACGATCCATCCTTCAGCAATAACCCCCTAGAGAGAAGTTACCGCGTACTCTTGCGGCGCCCGCGCGAGATACTCTTTGATTTTTTCTCGCGAGAGAAGTCCTTTCTGCGCGCCGATTTCTTGTACGACCGACATCGAGTTTATCGGCCCCCAGAGGAGCGCTTCGCGAACTGTCATGCCGAGCGCAAGCGCGATGACGAACGTCGAGGACATCGCGTCGCCAGCTCCGGTACGGTCTACCGGCGGCTTCGGGTCGGGATATAAGGGGATTGAAAGCATCTCGGAACCGTCGTAAGCGTAGGCACCGTTCCGGCCGTCGGTGATAAGCGCGATGCGGGGGCCGAGCGCCCGCATCTTCTCCAGGAGTTCTCGCATGTCCGTCTCGCCTAGCCCGAGGATGCGTTCAGCCTCTTCTTTGTTGCAGGCGGCGACTGCGGCGGCAGAATAGAGCGGGACGAGTTTCTCCTTGCCCATCCGTATCTGGAACGTGCCCGGCTGGAACGCGAGCTTCGTTTCCGGATGCGCGGCGAGCCACGCCGCGAGATCAGCATGGAACGCTTCGGAGTTTTCTCCCGCGGATGAGAGATATATCCACTTCGGCGCGACGAAGCCTTCGGGGATCAGATACGGATACGCTTCGTGCCTGATGAGGATGGTGCGCTCGGCCTCGTACCAGAGTACGTAGTGGTGGTTTGTCGGAATGTCGTCATGGACGGCGACGTGCGCCGTGTCGACGCCTTCGCGCGCGAAGGTCGCGAGGATATCCTTGCCATAGCGGTCGTTTCCGACATTCGAGACGAACCCGGCGGAGAGTCCGAGTCGGGCGGCGGCGACCGCCGCGTTCGCCGCGTTGCCTACGCCCGGCACGAGGACGGAGAATTCGTAGGGGATTTTGTCGCCCCACGCCATCGAGATGGTGCAGTCTTCTTGATTTATATCGCAGTTGACCCGCGCATCCTTAAGCCGGATAAATTCGTCGACGGCCGTGTCGCCGATAGCGATAAAGTCTCTCATGCAAGGATTCTAGCATGGTACGATACGCAGATGATTGATCTTGTCGCGACCGCCCGTTCGCTCTTCGTTCCCGGAAAGGGTATCCTTGCCGCCGACGAGAGCGTGCACACGGCGACCGCGCGCCTCGCCGCATACGGCATTCCCGCGAGCGCGGAGATGCGGCGGCAGTACCGTGACCTCTTTATCGGCGCGGAGGGTATCGAAGAGTATCTTTCCGGCGCCATCCTCTTTTCTGAAACGCTTCTCGAGAAGGGAGGCGACGGGAAGACGTTTCCCGAGTCTCTTGCGGCGCGCGCGATTGCGCCCGGCGTAAAGGCCGATCTCGGCACCGAGCCGTTTCCGTCGAGCCCTGACGAGCTTATCACCCAGGGACTCCTCGATCTCGCGGGGCGGCTTGAAGTCTATAAAGCGCAGGGAGCCGTCTTCGCGAAGTGGCGCGCCGTCATCCGCATCGACGGGGATAAGCTTCCGAGCGCGGTCGCTATCCACGAAAACGCCAAGCGTCTCGCGAGTTATGCGAAGGCGGTACAGACGGCGGGTCTCGTTCCCGTCCTCGAGCCGGAAGTGCTTCTCGAAGGGGCGCATAGCCGGCTTCGCGCCCGCGCAGTCATCAAAGAGACGCTTGAGACGCTCTTTTCGGTATTAGGAGAACATTCGGTCGATCGGGCGAGCCTTGTCCTGAAGACTTCGATGGCGATCTCGGGAAGCGGGAGCGGGAAGAAAGACTCTCCTGAAGAGGTCGCTGAAGATACGCTCGCCGCGCTTATGGAGAGCGTTCCTCCCCAGGTGGCGGGTATTGTATTTCTCTCGGGCGGACAGACGCCGGACCAGGCGACGGAGAATCTCGCGGCGATAGCAGGGCGGCGGGGGGGGGGGGGCGGGGCCGCCCCCCGGGCCCCCCCCGGCACACCCCCCCCGCCCCCCCCACCACACCCACCCCCACCCCCCACCCCCCCACCCCCCCCCCCC